>JALWKG010000133.1 GCA_027081565.1 Helicobacteraceae bacterium | reverse complement strand
TAAGCAATCCAAGTAAAAACATAATACCTGCACTAGCACGTGCTTCTCTTTCGTTAAGAACTAAATACTCATAACCCTTTACAGTTTCGCCAAAGTTAAAAAAAAGTTTCATCATTATAGCTTTTTAAGGGTGTACCCTGTCTGTTCTATGGTTTGAAGTATTTTTGTTTGGGTGGTTTGACTTTTGTCATACTCAATTACTGTGGTATGGCTTGTTGCTGAAGCTTCTACAAAAACAACACCATCTAGTCTTTCTAAAGCTTCTTCCACTTTAGCTTCACAACGAACCCCACGCATACCATCAACTGTTATCGTTTGCTCAACAACATATTTAGGATCAACTACAACAAGTTTATCATCTTCATATATTACAGATGTTTTAGTACGTGGGGTATACCCTTCAGACTTGATTGTCTTAGTGATTTCAGCTAAATTTGTTTTTGTTTTATCATACGAGACAGTAGCACTATCACTTGCAACTGAAGCTTTTACCTTGACCACACCTTCGATTTTAGAGATACTGTCTTCTAAGGTAACTTCACAACCCACACAAGTCATACCTTCAATACCAATAGTTTTTAGCACGATATCTGATTGTTTAACAATTACTTGTTTTTTTTCAGTCGAGTCACACCCTATAAAAATGAGTCCTATACTTAATATAATAAATAGTAATTTTGTAAACACCTTATATCCTTTGTACTAAAGCATAACAAAAATATCACTTTTTATATAATGCACTTGAGATTACTAAGAACAAGCTACCATTTGAATTGTATGAAGCTAAAAAGCCTTTTAATTTAGAATTGACGAATGTAGGGTTAGTGTAATCTTTTAAAGCGTAGGCAGAGAGATACCCCACAAGGTGATATGTTTGAGCGTATACAGCTATCAAAAGGAAAGAATAACAGCGTTATAAATATAGGTATCAGCTGAGGCTGCCGTTTGCTAAAGTTTTTGGTTATAAAGGATAAATTTTATAAACTTTAACTATAAAAAGATGAATTTTTTCTTTAGTTTTTTTTAAAATGTAAATGCCTGCATTTACACGTCAGGATATTCGCTATAATAATACAATTTATTTTGCCATAAATGTTGGCAGAGCCTTTTGCAAGGATGACAGTGACACAAACAACAATTAAAAAAGCAGTAGAGTTAGTAGGGATAGGCCTTCATAAAGGCAACCCTGTTCGCTTGCGCCTTGAACCTCTTGAGGCCAACAGCGGCATCGTTTTTCACCGTAAGGATGTAGGAGTCTCGATCCCTCTTAAACCTGAAAATGTTGTGGACACCAAGATGGCGACTGTTATTGGCAGAGAGGGACATTTCATCTCTACTATAGAACACCTTCTCTCAGCGGTATATGCTTATGGCATAGATAATCTTAGAGTCATCGTGGATGCTGATGAGATCCCAGTTATGGACGGCTCCAGTGCCAGTTTCTGTATTTTGCTGGATGAAGCGGGAACCAAACATCTTGACGTTGCTAAAAAGATCATCCGTATTAAAAAAGAGATCACCGTTAAAGAGGGCGACAAGTATGTCAAGCTTTTTCCTTCTGAAGATCTCAAATATGACTTTACCATTAAGTTCGCCCATCCTGTCATCTCTGAGCAGAGTTTTGTACTGAACTTTAACAAGATCAACTATAAACACGAGATCTCTCGTGCGCGTACCTTTGGCTTTTTACATGAAATGCAGTATTTGCAGTCTAAAGGTTTGGCACTTGGTGCGAGTCTGGACAATGCGATCGGTCT
This sequence comes from Helicobacteraceae bacterium, assembly GCA_027081565.1. GTDB lineage: Bacteria > Campylobacterota > Campylobacteria > Campylobacterales > Sulfurimonadaceae > Sulfonitrofixus. Next base: position 3,520 of record JALWKG010000133.1, on the reverse strand, counting down.
TGATGATAAAAAAGTGATGAATCCTGAAGGTCTGCGTTACACTGATGAATTTGTGCGCCACAAGATCTTGGATGCTATTGGTGACATGTCTCTTCTGGGTCTGAACTTTATTGGTTCATATGAAGCCTTTGCCGGCAGTCATGATCTTAACCACAAATTGACTTTGGCACTCCTCAAAGATCCTGAAAACTTTGAAGTGATTGAGCTTTCAGGTGCTGAAGAGAAGGAGATGGCCAAAGCTTATGCATGATCTGGTAGTCATAGCACTGACCTCTCCCATTATGATAGGGGTCTATAAAGATAAAAAATTGGTAGAGAGCATCAGCAGTGAAGCGCGCAGCTCTGAAGTGATGCCTGAGCTTTTTAAAGCATTAATACAAAAATATGATATAAAGCATATCGTTTATGCCAATGGCCCCGGAAGCTTCATGGCGATTAAAGTGAGTTACATATTTTTGAGAACACTCTGTATTGTTAAAAATATATCCCTTTTGGCTACAGATGCGTTTTACTTTAACAACAATACCCCTATAAAAGCAGTAGGAAAGCTCTATTTTGTTAAAAATAGGGACAGCATCGAGACAGAGACGCTTTATGAAGCCCCCGTGATGGAATTTACTCTGCCTCAACAATTAATACTCGAAGATTTTAGTAGAGAGAGCGCACCCTTTTATGGTATAGGCGCTGTCGGATAAGGACATAATGTGACGATCAGTGTACCTGCAACCAGTGCAAACCTTGGACCAGGGTTTGACTCTTTAGGTTTGGCAGTGAGTCTAAGGAACCGTGTAGAGTTTAAACCCTCACGTTTTTTTAGTGTAAGCATCAAAGGTGAGGGTGAAGGTAACCCCAGACTCAAAGGTAACAACCTTTTTGTCAGTATCTTCAACGAACACTATAAACGCTTGACCAACAAACGCCAAAACTATAAGTTTACCTTTTATAACAACATCCCCCTTTCCCGTGGATTGGGTAGTTCATCAGCAGTGATCGTTGCAGCAATAGCAACAGCACATGAAGCAGCCGGGGTACGTGTCTCAAAAAGACGTATTTTAAACCATGCACTTGTCTACGAAGCGCATCCTGACAACATTACACCGGCTGTTATGGGTGGTTTTAATGCAGCTACTGTGGAAAAGCAGAAGGTGTTTTCTCAGAAAAAGCATCTTCCTGATTATATAAAAGCAGTCGTTGTGATCCCTAACAAGCCGATCTCAACAGCCAAGTCCCGAACGACGTTGCCACGATCGTACTCAAAAGAGAACGCGGTCTTTAACCTTTCTCATACCGCATTGACGGTAGCGGCATTTTTTAACGAAGATTGGGAGATGTTACGTTTGGCGACACAAGACCGTTTTCATCAAAAGGTACGTATGAAAATGTTGCCAGAACTGTTTGCTATACAGAAAGCAGCCTACGAACAGGGTGCTTTAATGAGTACGCTTTCAGGTTCAGGGTCAACATTCTTTTCCATGGTCTATGATGAAGATGCGCGTAAACTACACGATCTTTTCAGTAAACAGTATCCTGATTACAGAGTCAAGACTCTCGATTTTGATAACCACGGAATCATCACAGAACGTTAGTTATTAATGTTCTGTTAATACGCACTTACTTTCAAGGAAGAATTAGATATAATGGCGCCAAAAGTAACCTATCCCCAACGAATGTGTGTTTCTTGTCGTGAACGTTTTGAGCAGAGATTGCTTTTACGTTTACAGTGCAAGGAACAGCTGTTACTTGCTTTTAGTGGTTCAGGACGGAGTTTTTATCTCTGTTATGAATGTACTGAAAATGAGAAGAAAGCAACACGTGCCTTGGCACGTGCTTGCAGGAGTGGGGACATGAACTACCTCTCGACCCAATTAAAGGAGATCATCACTGATGTCAGAAAAAGTTAGAGTACACGAGATTGCTAAAGAACTCGGTATCGATTCAAAAGAAGTTGTAACAAAAGCCTCAGAGATGGGACTTGTTGTCAAGTCAGCTTCATCTTCAGTTTCTATGGAAGATGCAGAAAAGATCGCCAACTTCATTATCAATGGTGCACCAGCTCCTAAAGCAGCTAAGCCAAAGATCACTGTTAAAAAAGCAGTGAAAGAAGAAGTGCCAGCGCAGAGCACAGAGACAGCAGTAGAAGAAAAACCTGCTGCAACAGTTGACGAGAAGCCTGCTTCAACGCCAACAGCAACACCAGAAAGTGCTGAAAAAGAGGCAACTCCTGTAGCTGAAAAAGCAGCTGAACCTGCTGCTAAAGAAGAAGCAACGCCTAAAGAAACGGTCAAGCCTGCAGCTGAAGAGCCACGTGTCGGCCCAAAAGTGGTAGCACCTCTAAAACGTTCTAAGCTTAAGATCGTTAAGAAAAAGAAACCACGTATTGATCCTAATGCTACGGCTGCTTCTGCATCTGCAGCAGCACTTAAGGTTTCTTCATATGGTAAGGTCAGTGAAGACGTTCTTAAAGAACTTCAAGAACGTAAAGCTAAAAAACGTAACAAGGGTGGCGCAGCTAAGAAATCAGGCGGCCAGTCTATGGACATCTTCGGTGGAAGTATGTCTGACGTCTCTATGGACTATGAATCTGACCAAGTTGTTCTTCTAGACCTTAAAGAGATCGATAAAGTTGCTCCAAAAGAGGAACAACGTAAACCACGTCAGCCACGTCCTATTGGCCGTAACTCTAAAGCGGGTCAAAAACGTGGTCAAAACCGTGGACGTCAAGTCTCACGTGGCAAGCGTAAAAAGTATAATAAAGTGATCGAGGACGAAGTTGTTACTCACGTAGAGATTCCTGAGGACATTCGTGTTTACGAGTTTGCAGAAGCACTTAACAAAAGCATGTCTGATGTTATTAAAGTCCTTTTCGAACTTGGTATGATGGTTACTAAAAATGATTTCTTGAAAAAAGATGAGATTGAGATCCTTGCAGAAGAGTTCGATGTCGAAGTGACAACAATCGATCCTAAAGATGCCTTCAACTATGAAGAAGAGTATGATGATGCTGAGGATGTAGAAGACCCTAACATGGTGGAACGTCCTCCAGTTATTACGATCATGGGTCACGTTGACCATGGTAAGACATCTCTTCTTGATGCTATTCGTAGTGCACGTGTAGCCAACGGCGAAGCCGGTGGAATCACACAGCATATCGGGGCATACTCTATAGAAAAAAATGGCAAGCAGATCACATTCTTAGATACTCCGGGTCACGCGGCTTTCTCTGCTATGCGTAAACGTGGTGCTGATATTACTGATATCATCATTATTGTTGTTGCTGCAGATGATGGTGTGAAACCACAGACTGAAGAGGCAATCAAACATGCTAAAGAGGCAGGTGTTCCTGTTATCGTAGCCGTCAATAAGATGGATAAAGAGACTGCCAACCCTGAACTAGTCAAAGGTCAGATGGCAGAACGTGAGATGACACCTGTTGATTGGGGTGGAGATATTGAGTTTATTCCTGTCTCTGCCAAGACAGGAGAAGGCATTGATGATCTTCTTGAAAATATCTTGCTTACTG
>JALWKG010000132.1 GCA_027081565.1 Helicobacteraceae bacterium | reverse complement strand
ACTCTGCCAAACGCTATATTGGCTGGCTCTTTGTGGGGCTGGTGCAGTTTGGTATTGTCGGTGCTTTAAAACATGACAGTTACGGTCTGCTTTTTACTTCCACCTTTTTGGTTGTGTACTGGTATTACGGCAGATGGTACCTGCGTAAAGGGATGATCAAGCGGTTTTACAGACAGCACCATAGTGACAGTGAACGTTTAGACGTTCTGGTCGATGATAGCGGTATCTCTGTCAATGGTGCGAAGATCACGTGGCAAGAGGTGTTAAAGGTACTGGTACTCGATGAGGGCTTTGTGGTTCAGACCCAAAAAGGGACGCTCTTTTTTGAAAAAGAGTATTTTGTAAACAGCAGTGAGAGAGCTGCTTTCAAAGCTCTGGCCAAAAAGGAGGAGAAATTATGATCTACTACTTTTTTATGGGTGCGGTGACTGTCTTTGTCATAGGTCTATTGGTTGTTGGAGCGATCATGGATAAAGAGGACATGGAGTAGTAGAAGCCAAATACAAGTTAATGAAGCGTAAAATGTAACATTATAATATCTGGGAATATACATATGTCAACTGTCAAAATAATACTTTTTTTTCTGAGCTTTTCCACTATGCTTTTTGCTCTGCCTGAAAATGATTTTGTAATTACTGTCAAGACTGATAATCCAGGCATATCTGCCAATACTGAGTTTACAATTCCCATTACAAGAACAAATGGTAATGGTTATAATGTAGACTGTAATAATGATGGCATTGATGAAGCGACAGGTATTACGGGTAATAACAGTTATACCTGTATTTATGCAACACCAAATACATATACGATTCGGGTAAAAGATAACAATGGAAATGATAAGGGCTTTCGTCGCATACAGTTTGGATCGGGTACTGACGCACAAAAATTATTGGAAATCAATCAGTGGGGAACAGCCATATGGACAACGATGTTCACTGCATTTAGCGATGCTAATAATACAATTGTGACAGCATCAGACACTCCTGACCTTACAGTTGCAACAAATTTAAAAAGAATGTTTAAAAATTGTACTTTAGCGGACCCTAATGTAAGTTCTTGGAGCGTATCTCATATTACCAACCTTAGCGAAATGTTTCGAAATGCCAGCAGTGCCAATCCCGATGTCAGTGGATGGGACACTTCGCTGGTAACAGATTTTAATGGTATGTTTTATGATGCGGTGAGTGCAACCCCTGTGACAACCACATGGAATACCAGTAGTGCAACAACGATGGCCCACATGTTTCATGGTGCTACACAAGCAAATTCAGATACTAGTACTTGGGATACAAGTAGTGTGACATTGATGAACAGTATGTTTAGAGGTGCTACTCAGGCAAATCCTGATGTGAGTGGATGGGACACTTCGAATGTAACAAACTTCTCTTCTATGTTTTATGCTGCATCTAATGCTCAGCCTGTCACAGTAACAAATGCTAATATATGGAACACGGGAAGTGCTACACAGATGGACAGCATGTTTCGAGATGCTACAAATGCCAATCCTGATGTGAGTGGATGGGATACTTCGAATGTAACAAACTTCTCTTTTATGTTTTATAAGGCGTCTATTGCTCAGCCAATTACTCTTACAAGTGGTAATGTGTGGAATACAAGTAGTGCAACTCTTATGAAAAGTATGTTTCGAGATGCCAGCAATGCAGACCCAGTTGTTAGTGGATGGAATACTTCAAGTGTGACAGATCTAAATAGAATGTTTTTAAATGCTTCTGTTGCAAATCCGGATGTAAGCAGTTGGATCACATCAAGTGTCACAAGTATAAATTCAATGTTTCGTAATGCCTCTTTGTTTGATCAAAATATGAGTGGATGGGACGTCTCGCAAATTACTGACGCTACAAATTTTCTACTAGGTGCGCAATTAACAATAGCCAATTATGACGCACTCCTCTCATCATGGGGAAGTCAAGTGGTACAAACGGGAGTGCCTTTTCATGCTGGAACCAGTCAGTACTGTGCTGGAGAAGGAGGGCGTAATGTACTAGTGTCAAACTCTTGGAGCATTACAGATGGTGGTAAAAACTGTGGGGGTGTATGTGCCTCAGCTGTGGGACAATTGACTGAAAATCATTGGACCACCATCAGTTTTCCTTGTGCTACCGGAGTGAATGGTATTGAAGCTTTGATCGGTACCGCTATAGGTGGTACATATGGGGACAACAGCAACTGGGTAGTATATGAACAGAGAGGAGACTATATCGGTACCAGTGAGAGTATGGTATTATTGGCTGCTACTGATGTGGTAGAACCTGCAAAAGGTTACTGGATCATTTCTGACCATAATACTACATGGCATATCGATGGGGCATTAGGTGGGCTCAGCTATGCATCAACTGTTACTGCTTCAAGTCTAGGTATCTCTTCTCCTAATTTTGACTATGTACATTTAAGAAATCTTCCTGACACAGCTGCAGTTGAGCAAAAACTGCTTTTAGGCAACCCTTTCCCTCATGATATTAATCTCTCAGATATCTATTTTTCAGGAGCAGGTGCGGCCTTCAGTCCAATGGATGGCAATGCCAATAACGATCCTTATGTCAATAATATAGTGTATACTTATGATCAAGTAGGTAATGACCAAAGTGCTTATCAGGCGATCGCTACAAGTACGCCAGGGTTTGACAAGGTCATTCATCAGCAAGGTTTCTGGCTGCGGCTTAAACCAGGAGCAGTTGATACAAACAGATTGACGTTCCCACAAGTAAAATGATGTGATTTGAAAATGGTCACATAAATCTTTAGTGTTATAAGTTGTATTTGTACTATGGGTAAGTTATACTTTCAAAAAAGGAATTAAAAATGCCAAGAGCAGAAGCACGACATATATTAGTAGATAGTGAGGAGAAATGTCTGGACTTAAAAAAGCAGATAGAAGAGGGCGCAAAGTTTGAGACGATTGCACAAGCACACTCAACATGTCCTTCAAGCCGTGATGGTGGAAATCTTGGTGAGTTTGGTCCGGGACAGATGGTGCCAGAGTTTGACAAAGCGGTATTTTCTTCAGATGTAGGTGACGTTGTTGGTCCCATCAAAACACAGTTTGGATGGCATTTACTGGAAGTTACTAAGCGCGTATAGGTACAAGTTTGTAAAACCTGGTCTTTCTTAAGAGATCAAGAGTGTAAAGAGAGAGGTTTCTCTCTTTACATCTATAATGCCTCTTCTCCATATCTTTTCTTGTAGTATTTTATAACACCAATTTTTATCATATCGTTAAAGATAAACCATATCGTGACATAACCCCATAAAAAGAGTGCCCACTGCCAGTTGATGCGTGGAATAAGTCCAAAACTGTAAAGCCCGATAGCAGTTCCTGCCAAAGCAGTGAGTAGAGAGGCCGTGACCAACGGCCATGACGGATAAGGCTTTTTAAAGAACCAGTCTGCAATACGGGTGTTGAAGATGGTATAGTGACCGGCAATGATGAGCTTGACAAAGAAAAGAGTCTGTACAAAGCCAAGGAAAGATTTGTCATCGTTCATGTCGACCCATGAAGGGATCTCAGGTAAGAACATGGCACTTTCAGGATGTGCTTTGAGATAGATCATCACGATATAGAAGATGGTAAAAGAGCTAAGTACACCAGCGATACCCAGCCATGATGACAATACAAAGACACTTTTCATATCCCAGCGTACCGGTTTTGCTTCTACTTTGGTGTTGTCATAGGCAATGGTCATGATAGGAATATCGTTAAGCAGTGCCAGCAGGATGATCATGATGGCAGTAATCGGATAGAAGTCGAAGACCACGATAGCCAGTGTCATGAATATGAGGATACGGATGGTTTCGGCGATCCTGTAGACGACATAGCTCTTCATGCGTTCAAAGACGATCCTGGCCTGTTCTATGGCATCGACGATGACACGAAGACCTGGGGCCATAAGTACGATGTCTGCAGCTGCACGGGCGGCATCGGTTGCACCACTGACTGCAATACCACAGTCTGCCTTTTTAAGTGCCGGAGCATCATTGACACCATCACCTGTCATTCCGATGATGTGATCTGCTTTTTGGAGCTTTTCTACGATGTAGTATTTGTCTTCAGGAAAGACCTGTGCAAAACCGTTGGTCCGCTCTATGATCTTAACGATCTCAGATTCGTGTTTTTTGACCCTGCCTTCTTCGAGCGGTTGTTTTTCAAGCTCTTTTTGGACTTCTGTAACGATCTTTTTGACCGTCTTGTTAAGGGCTTCTTCACTCAGATTGGTATTGACTGATCTTAAAATAGAACGAGACAGTATCTCTGATAGATAGACATACTCTTTGGTCCCCTCTCCTTTGAGTTCTTTGATGTCTTCAATATCCTCTCCTATATCGAGTACGCCGGCGATATATTTTGCCACAGCGGTGTTGTCACCTGTGACCATCTTGACAGAGACACCTTTTGCATTGGCCTCAGCAATAGCCTCTTTTGAATCTTCTCGAGGTGGATCGAAGAGTGGCATCAAGCCTACAAAATGGAACTGATCCTCTTCATATTTTTTATAAGCAACACCCAGCGTTCTAAACCCTTTTTCTGCAAAAGCTTCTACTTGGTGATAGGCTTTGTCTTTATCAAACTCATGGCTGTCGCACAGTTCTATAATGACCTGTGGTGCTCCTTTGGTATAGATATAGTCCTCATACACTCCTTCCGTTTTTTTATGTACAGGATCAAAAGGGATGAACTTTTTCATAGTTGACTTACTTAACTCTTGCGAAAGGTGATGTGTTTCAAGATACTCAAAGATCGGTTTTTCTATAGGGTCTTCGTTCTCTTTTTTACTGGAATAGGCTGCAAAAAGCATCAATTTGTCCCGATCGTACGTGCCTGCAAGGTAAGGTTCGGCAAGGCTCATCTTGTTCTGTGTCAGTGTACCTGTCTTGTCGGAGCAGAGGATGTCCATCCCGGCAGCCTCTTCAATAGCGGAGAGTTTGGTAACGATGGCCTCTTTCTTTGCCAGTACCCGTGCACCGAGCGCCATGGTCACAGTAAGAACAGCTGGCATGGCTACAGGAATCGCTGAAATAGTCAAGATAAGAGCAAAGATGAGAAGATCAAGCAGGGGTTCATCATTTTGAATACCATGCCAGACGATGATGCCGATCAGCACTATTGTCATAATAATAAGGAAGTCACCGACTTTGATGACCATGGCCTGAAAGTGTCCATGCTCCTCTTTTTCTGCTTTTGCGACAAGTCCTACGGTTTTTCCAAAATAGGTGTTAAGCGCAGTTGCAGTGACCTTTGCAACCATCTCGCCTTGTTTGA
>JALWKG010000131.1 GCA_027081565.1 Helicobacteraceae bacterium | reverse complement strand
CCTTGAGATGGTAGATGTTTGAGGGACTTTATTTTGAATACCCAAAGCTATTTACACTTATAGTCATCTTTATAGCTTGTGATGCTTACTGTAAACTGCGTTCTCGAGCACTCTACTTTCCCCATATTAATATTTTACATCAAGAAAAAAGCCCTGTTTGGACCATACTCCTTTGGTTAAAATGGATAGCACTCTCTTTGCTGGTGCTGGCGATGATGTCTCCTGTTCGTGACCAAACGATTACACTCGCAGCAGACAAAGAACGTTCCATACTTTTTATACTGGAGAACGCTAAGAATGCAGAAGCGCCGCTTTTGACATTTCCATCGCTAAAAGAACAGGTTGCTACTTTTATAGAGGATGAAAAGAGTAGTATATTTGGGGTGAGTTTTTTGAACAGCTCTCCTTATTTAGCCACTCCGTTTACATCGAGTACTAAGGCGCTGAAACTTGTTTTAGATAAAAGTCAAAGAGAAGGAACCAAAGGTTCATTGGAAAAGGTCTTAAACATAGCGATTGGCTCTTTTAAAAGTATATCAGAGGGGTTGAAGGTTGTTGTTGTGATAGGGCAAAACCATGAGATGAACAGTACTGTGAACGCCCAAAATCTATTACAAGTTTATAAAGAACAAGGTATCCATCTGTATGGATTACGCCTTTCTACTGATGTCAACAGTAGTGATTCTCTAAAAAAGTTTGCAGAAGGAAGTGGTGGTGGATTCTACCAACTTGAAAACAGTGAGGATTTAAGTAGTATATTGGAGGAGATTGATAGGCTTGAGGAGGTGAATCAGTTTGAAACTGATTTCAAAGAGTATTTTTATGTTTTTCCTCTTTTTTCCTCATTTTTACTTTTTCTTATGCTGATCTATCTACGTAACAGACAGGTGCAGGTTTGAGTTTTTTACATCCAGAGTTTATCTATATGATGTTACCAATATTGGTGATACTTTTTGGAATGTTATTAACTCAAAAAGAGAAAGTAGAAGCGCACTTTTCACCAAGAATACTTGAAAAGTTACAGGTCGACAGTGATCAGTTTTCTACAAAGACACGTAATCTCTTCTACTTTTTAATGCTGCTTTTTATGATCATATCTCTTGCTGGACCTGTGGTTGAAAAAGGCAGTGCAAAAATTGACGTTAAAAACGATACGGTCTATGTTGCCTTAGGTGTAGATGAAGGTGCAGAAAAAAGTAAAGAGGCCCTGATAAAGACACTTGAAGATCTTGATAGACTCAAAGTTGGTGTGATTGTCTATGCTGAAGAAAGTTATCTGTTATCACCACCTACCTCTGATTATAGCTTTCTTAGATCTCAAATGAAAGAGCTTCGATTTTCTTTAGGTGCTTTAGATACACAACGTCTTATGAAGGCAGTAGCAACACTGTGGGAACCTGAAAAAAGAAAACAACTTGTGATCTTGGTTGATGAAAAAGAGAATAAGAGACTCTCCAAATATCAGTCAGAGATAACAGGGACTATAGATACCCTTTATATTGTCACTACTCAAGATACCCTTAGTAATCGTCTTCATGCACTTTCCTCGCAAGTGGAAGTTGCTGAAAAACCTATTTATGTGTATCTTTTTGCGATACCTATTGGTTTTTCGATGTTAATGTTTATTTTGGCAAGTAGCTCTTTTCATCGTGGTGAAAAATACTATCTTCCGCAAGTTTTGCTTCTCGGAATGTTGCTCTTTTCAGAAAAGGCTGAAGCAGGTCTTTTAGATTATCAAGTATTAGATCGTGCAGTACACTTTTATGATGATACAAAGTTTAGGAGCAGTGCTAAGGTGTTTGAAAACTATGGTTTGAAATATGAAAGTAAAGAGGCTATTTATAATGCTGCCAACAGTTATTATAAGATGGGTGATTACAAAAGAGCGGTGGCACTTTATCGCTCCATACATTTTGTTGATCGTGTTTCAAATCATATGTTGTATCATAACTTGGGTAATGCCTTAGTGCAACTTCATGATGTGGAGCATTTAAGAGAGGCAGAAACAGCTTACAGGAAATCCTTAAAATACCAGTATGATCAGGAGACAAATGAGAACTTGAAAGCAGTTGTCAGCTACTTAAATAGTATAAAAGGGGAAAATGTTACTCGTGTGCTGAACGCTTATATAGATCAAAAGCATAAGAGCGCTGCTCTTCAAAATAAGAAGACTAAAAATACTTTTTTACCTCAAGAAAATGGGGCTAAAATCCATTTATATAAGATCTTGCCTTGATCTTATGAGAAGATCTCTTCAAGCTCATTGCCTTTATGCATCTTTTCACTGACTTTATCCCACTCTTCATTTTTGATATCTTTTTTAAAGGCATCGAGTTCTGCTTGAAAAAGTTCGATGGCATCGAGAAGATTACCCCTGTTTTGTCTAAAGATATCTTCCCACATGTGGGGAGATGATTTGGCAAGGCGGCTCATCGAACGAAACCCCCCTGCTGCCATAGCTAAAATGTTGTACTTGTCCTCTTGGGCTAAAACGGTGTTGGCTATTGAGTAGGAGATGACGTGTGGCATGTGTGAGATAAAGGCGGCGTGGCGATCATGCTCATGGGCATGCATATAGCTCAGACGCATGTGGATCCCCGAGAAGATACGTACGGCGACCTCTTGTTGTTGGGTTCCGGACTCTTCCAGATCACATAAGACCACGACCTTATCATGATAGAGACCGTCAAATGCTGCTGCGGGACCATTATGCTCTGTTCCCGTCATAGGGTGTGCAGCGACAAAGTTTTGGCGTATACTTTGAGGTACGGCTTTAACAATGACCTCTTTGGTACTTCCCAAGTCGATGACAGTTGTAGAAGGAGCTATCTTTCCTTCAAGGTCTTGAAGTGACCGTATGACCCCGTTTACAGGGATGGCTAAAACAATGACATCCATACTGCAAAGGGTCTCAAAATCTATAAAGTCTTTGACCAGACCCAGTTTGAGTGCTTCTTGTTGATGTTGTGAGTTGTGATCGAGACCATAGACTTCTTTGACAAAGGCGAGCTTTTGGAGACTAAGAGCTAAAGAGCCGCCCATCAACCCTAATCCAACAATACCAATTTTCATATAAACCTCACTACTTTTTAATCGTTTGTAATCATAACTCATAGCTCTGTATAAATATCTTAGAAATCGCTACTATAGGGAATCTATTTACCCTATGTTAATGCTACTACTGTTAAAATCACAGCCTAAAACTGTTGATATAGTGTTTTTGAAAAGTCACCTCGCAGAGCGCGGTTTTTTAGAGATACTCACGAAAGAGACTGATGAAGTTTATACATGCCGTTTCGGCACTCATGTTATCACTGCCACTATTCGCGACCACGATAACGGAGATAAAATTTGTCGGTATGGTTCACATCTCTGAGTCTATAGCCAAAAGCATGTTGAGCATCAGAGAGGGAGAACCTCTTGATCTTGAGGCGGTAGACGCTTCTGTTAAGAAGTTTTACAAACAGGGTTACTTTACGGATATCTGGGTTGATGAAAAAGATGGGGTGGTGATCTTTCACTTTGTAGAGAAGCCTATTATCTCAAAGATCTCTATGAGTGGTTGGAAAGAGAGTGATAAAGATGTCCAAAGCTCTCTCTTGCAGATCAAAAAAGGGGCGCTTTATGATGAGAAGCGTCTTTTGGAAGCTAAAAAACGTATTATTGCTGCGTTGTCACAAGAGGGAAAGATCGACTCTGTTGTTGAGATCGAGACAGAATACCTAGACAATGGAAGTGTTGCAGTTGAGTTCAAAGTCAACGAAGGTGAGACTATTATTATCGAAGAGATGCAATACTCTGGTAATGAAGGACTGGAGGCGGAAGTCTTTGAGCCACAGATCGCCAACAAAGCCCATCAGTGGATGGGTTGGTTCTGGGGTCGTAATGACGGTAAGATGCAGTTGGCAGAGTTGGGTTATGACCCTCTACGTATTCGTGATGTCTATATGCAATATGGTTACCTCGATGCTAAGATCGATGAGCCTTTTTCCCGCGTCGACTTTGACTCTTATACAGCACAGATGAGCTACCAGATAAGCGAAGGTGATGTCTACCGTACCAGCGGGATCGTGCTCTCACAACAAAAAGAGGTCATTGATGAGGCGATTTTGCGAGAAGTGGTTCGACTTAAGTTACAAGAGCCCTTTAATATCAAGACCTTCCGTGAAGATGCTGATCGTATTAAGACCAAGATCGCTGACTTGGGATACGCTTTTGTTCAGGTCGTACCTGACCTGCGTAAAGATAAAGAGAACAAGACTGTTGAGGTAGTATTTCGTATCACCCCAGGTGAAAAAGTCTACATCCGTAACGTTATTATTGCTGGAAATGGTAGGACACTAGACCGGATTATCCGCCGTGAACTCTACCTTGGACCGGGTGAGCGTTACAACCTGACAGACCTTCGTGACTCTAAAAACTCACTGGGACGTACAGGCTTTTTTGAAAGTTCTACCATAGAAGAGAAACGTATCGATGAGCGTACTATGGATCTTGTGGTTAAGGTCAAAGAGGCACCGACAGGTAATATTCAACTGGGTGGTGGTTACGGCTCCTATGGCGGTATCTTACTGAGTGTGGGTGTCAATGACAGAAACCTCTTTGGCTCTGGTATCAATGTTGGTATCAAGGTAGAACATTCTCAGCGTACCAAAAACTACTCATTTAACATCTCCAACCCTCGTCTGAACGACAGTGATTTCAGTGGTAATTTCTCGATCTACAAGTCGATCTATGAGTACAACGACTATACGGTTAACTCTGATGGTATTACTATGGGTATAGGACATCGTTTCACCCGTTTTATCAGTGGTTACTTGGGTTACAACTATGCTTCGGTGAGTTATGATGATATTGATCCTAACTACTTTGTATTAAACCCGCAGCTCAAACAGTATTTTGAGAGTTATAACAAAAGCTCGGTGACCATCAGTGCTAATTTTGATAATACAGATGATTACTATCTGCCACGTCGTGGTTGGGCTATCTCTCAATCATTTGAAAAAGCGGGGATCGGTGCTGATGCCAACTTCTTTAAAAGCCGTAGTACCATCAACAAGTACAATGGTCTTCAGGAATACATTGGTTTCGATGCGATCTTCAGATGGAAAAACCGTTACTTTGCTGCGGCAGACACAGGTTTCTTGCCTCAGGCAGAAGGTTTCTATATGGGTGGTCTAGGCTCAGTACGTGGTTATGAGTCGTACTCATTGCCATATATAATAGACCAAAATGGAAATGCCGTACGTGTCTCTGCAACGCAGACGGCTTCGAGTAATGTCGAGATGAGTTTTCCATTGGTACCAAAAGC
>JALWKG010000130.1 GCA_027081565.1 Helicobacteraceae bacterium | reverse complement strand
ATCTGTCCCACTGAGAACGAGGGTTGCTGCGCCATCATCAGTTGTGATCTGTAAAACAGCCGTTTGATTTTCGTTGACTGAAGGTGTGGCACTTGAGGTAAAGGTCGGTGCGATCTCATCAACATCTGTCAGTGTGACTGTGATCTCTTGAGTGTTGTGGTTTCCAGCATCGTCAGTGGCTGTCACAGAAAGCAGATAACTGTTTTTAGTCTCATAATCAGGAGCACTTTTAAAGACTAAGATACCATTGGTTCCTATACTAAAGGCTGCCGCATCGGTACCTCCAAGAGTAAATGTAGCGCTCTCATCAGTGATGATGTTCATCACTGCCGTCTGGTTTTCGGCAACAGTGACTGTAGCAGCAGAGGTAAAGGCAGGTGCCACTGTGTCAGGAACACTCTCGTCAACATCGGCTATGTTTACAGTGATGTTCTGAGTCGCACTGTTTCCTGCTGTATCAGTAGCGGTTAGTGTCACATTGTAAGTATGTGGATCGTTTTCATAGTCAGGGGCACTTTTGAAACGTAACAGAGTGCCATTTAGTTCAAATTTCGCAGCATCTGTACCACTGAGAGAGAGTGTTGCGGTTGCATCATCTGTAGTGATGCTAAGAACAGAGGTACTGTTTTCATTGATCGTAGCAGTAGCTGTGTTAGTGAAAGTCGGTGCAGTAGTGTCAAGGACTACGCCTCCACCACCATCTCCACCATCTGTGCCGCCACCAGAAGTGTTGCTATCATCGCCATTATCAGTTCCACCATCGGATCCTCCTGTAGTTCCACCATCAATACCTAAAGTGGCAAAGGTCTCATCAAGGTGCTGTTGTGCATCTTCTTCACTGACCAGTGTGACCCCAGCGGGAAGCTGGGCTTGAACCGTGGCTTCAAAGTCATCAGCACTAAAGTCCAGTGAGCTTATGTCCAGTTGCTCTAAGAGATCTTCTGGAAGTGAGATACCGTTACTGAGGTCTCCATCACTGTCAAGCGTCTGGAGCAGTTGTGCAAAGTTAAGTGCAGCAACGCTGTCACCAGGAAAGAGCATTTGCGGTGTGATGATGGTCTGGACGGGGATAGGGCCAAACTGTTGTGTACCAAAGATGAAGGTGATGTTGTCATCTTCATTACAGGTGAACTCACCATTGTCATTGGTGAGACCAGAGTGTTCTGAACTACACTCATAAGACATGCCAACTACAGGACTGTCAACCAATTGACCTGTCATGGTCTGTGGGGCAGAACTGCCGCCACCTGTAGGGGTTGCACTACTCTCTTCTGAATCGCTACAGCCCAGTAAGAGGGAAAGGGCGAGGGACATCGTGATCGTCTTAATAATACGATACTGCATTTGAACTCCTTATATAACACCATAAATCATCTCAGATGTCTTTGAGTTAATCGTAACGAAAAGATGTTCTTTAGAAGTTCTTTTTAGTGTGTAAGGCAGACAAAATAGTTACTGAGATAAAATAAACGAGAACGTATTTACCACATATAAAGGCCATTTGTGAACTTAGAAAAACAGCGGTTTTTTCCTTATGATCAACTACATCACAGAACGATCTTACTTTATGGTTTTCATTTTAGTTTTGCTTTTATCTTTTTCTTAGCACCTATCAGAGATATTATTTTTGGGAACTATTTTAATTTATTTATCAATAGCACTGCTTTTTTTGTGGTACTTTGGAGTTATTATCAACTCAACTATAAAAAGAGAATTGCGTTAGCTACTTTCCTTATTCTTGCTGTGGCCCTGGTGCCACTCTACATCCTGATCTATTATAACAGTTTTGCAAATCTGGTGGTGGTCTATGTCATCTTGCTACCATTGGCCGCTTTTTTTCTTCTGGATTTTAAACCGGCCATGGCTACAGTCTTTGCGATCTACCTCTCTTTGGCCGGATTGCTGTATATGATCGCACTTAAAAACCCGTTAGAGCCTACATTACATAATCCTTTAGCACTGATCAACATCGCTTTTGCCTCGATCTTGATCATGTCTTTTGGTCTCATTTATCACTTTTCCATCTTTTTACAGATGCAAAAACTGGTCAAGAACAATACACAAAAAGATATTTTGCTTAAAGAGGTACACCATAGGGTAAAAAACAACCTTAATGTTACGGCCTCCATGTTAGGTCTACAAGCCTTGAAAGCAGACCCCTTTACCGCAGAAGCGTTGAACAAAAGTAAAGCACGGATCGAAGCTATCTCTACAGTACATGAGATGTTGTACAGAGAAGAGGACTTTGAAAAAATTGTCTTTAACCATTATGTGGAGCGTCTTAAAGAGAGTGTCATGAGTATTTACGGTACTCATGAAAACATACAGTTTCATTTTGATGGAGATGAGACATTAAGTGTACATCTGGACAAGATGGTGCAGATAGGTCTGATCATCAATGAGTTGATCACCAACTCCATCAAACATACAGACTCCGGGGTCGCTGTTGACATCCATATCAGCATGGAAAAAGAAGATGGCAGGTACCGATTTGTCTATTTTGAAGATTCCAACAAAGATGTCGATGAAAAAACGTTGACAGAGAGTGAGGGGCTGGGAGTAAAACTGATCCATCTGAGTGCCAAACAGATAGATGCGACCTTACATATAGAGACCCAAAGGGGTGTCAAATATATTATAGAGTTTGATGATGTATAAAATATTAATAGTAGAAGATGAACTTATTGCGGCGGAGTACTTAAAAGAGGTCCTTACACAAAATGGATTTTCTGTGGTGGATGTAGTGGACAATGGAAAAGAAGCGCTGCAAAAAGCACTAGCGCTTGAACCGCACATCGTTTTGATGGATGTTATGTTAAAAGACAGTATTTCAGGCGCTGAAGCAGCTGTCAACATCAGTCGGAAAAATCCAAAAATAGCGATAGTCTTTTTGAGTGCTTACAGCAGTAGTTCTATTTTAGAGTATGCAGTAGAGTCCAACAGCTATGGGTACTTGATGAAACCTTATAATGAAAACGAGATCGTGAGTACTTTAAAGGTTGTCTGTGCAAAGCTTGAAAAAGAGAAAAAAAACGAGCGCATAGAAGAGAACTCTGTACAAAACATCGTGTACCTTTCACCTTTACTTTACTATGACAAATCTTTGCATAGAGTGATGAGGGAGGATGAAGAGATTCGTTTAGGTGCAGTATCATTACGCTTTATTGATCTTTTATGTCAAACGCCCAATGTCTCAGTCTCTCTTGAACAGATCTATCATCATGTATGGCAAGAGGAGAAGAGTGCTACGACTTTACGTACGCTGATCTATAGGATCCGTCAGCAGTGTGGGGTTGATTTTATAGTGAGTGTGAACGGTTTGGGATATATGATAAAAGCTAGAGGCTCTCTAGTAAAAGAGTGACTCTAAACGTTGTCTTTAGTAGTTGTCTAAAGCTCTGTTGATCTGAACATAGGCTTCAAGAGGTGTGGTCTCAAAATAGGCGATGTTATGCTTTTTAGCAAACTCTCTGGTCATGTCACGTACCTTTAAGAGGTTAAAACGTGGTGCTTTTGGGAAGAGGTGGTGTTCTATCTGCGTGTTGAGTCCACCATAGAACCAGTGAACGAGAGCCCCACCCTTAAGTGAACGTGATGTCCGCATCTGTAACTCCATCCAACTCATGTCTTCTACCTCTTCAACCGTAAAGACCTCACAACCCAGGTGGTTGGTGATGAAGCCATAAGCCAACCAAACTGAAAGTACGATGTTAAGCGTGATGAAAGTGGTAATGGCATCAGCAAATGGCAAAAAGTAGAAGATCGGTCCCCAGATGATCGGCCAGTGCAGCAGCATTAAAAAGAACTCGCCATAGTTTTTGTTTTTTAGAGCGAAACTGTAAGACTGGGCGATGAAAGCAGGGTACATAAAAAACATCGCACCCCAGAAGATAAGACGTTTGTACTTTTTGATAAAAGGAGAGTTACCTCTGTTGTTGGGAGTAAAGGCACCGTCAAGCGCCATGATGTCTTCATCTTTTGTGATGGTGTTACAAAAGTGGTGGTGGTTGACGTTATGTTTGAAGTCCCACCATGAAGATGAGTTACTTAAGATAATGGCTGAAAACGGGTAGCTCAGTTTAAATGAGAGCTTTTTGTTTTTAAAGTACTGGGTGTGCAAGACGTCATGAGAGATAAAGACCGCGCGGGTAAAAAGAACACTCATGACGAGACCCAGAAGAAAAGGGTTCCAAAGGGTGAGGGTACTGTAGACAACGATAAAAGCGATGATAACACCGGCCATCTCTATGCTTCCTCTTATGGGAACACGCTTGAGTAGGCCGGCCTCACGGACTTGGGCTTTAAGCTCATCAAAAATATCGGGGTAGATCGCTGCAGATTGTGACATAGAAGTTCCTTGAAAATTTATGGTAAATTATAGCGAATCAGGCTTAGAAAAAGTATAATAGCCATAAAACAGTAGTATATTATTTCAAGGTGTGTTTTTATAATATTTATAGTGAAGCTTATGAGTAGTATCTTTTTCTATTTTAGTACAATACGGTATAAAAAATAGCTCAGATAAGACATATAAAGAGAGAAGATAATGTTTAAAGAAAAAGAGTACTGGGCAGAGACTTTCGAGTCGCTTGTTTTTAATGATAATGATATAAAAGGTATAGAATTTGATGACTGCACCTTCAAAAACTGTGATTTTAAAGGGATGGAGTTTAAACAGTGCCGTTTTATTGACTGTCATTTTAAACAGTGTGATATGAATGTCGTCAAATTCATGGGTTCTCGTTTTGAGGGGACTGCTTTTGAAGATTCCAAACTCACTGGTGTTGACTGGACTTTGGTAGACTATAGTGAATTTATACAAGAAGCCCCTTTCTCTTTTGTAAGATGTGTGCTTGATTACAGCTCATTTTTTGGAGAAAAACTTGAAAACCTGGTTATAAAAAAGTCGAGTGTTGTTGAAGTGGATTTTAGAGAGGCAACATTAGTCGGTGCAAATTTTTCAGAGAGTGATTTGAGCGAGAGTCAGTTTCGACATACGGACTTAAGCAGTAGTGACTTTCGTGATGCCACGTCATATACTATAGACTTGCGGATCAACACAATAACCGGGGCCAAGTTCAGCCGTGATGAGGCCATATCACTACTGGAAAGTTTAGAGATCACCTTAGTGTAGTTGGTGTTGCAATGACAAAGAGCATCGAACAACAATACGCCCACCATCACAGGAGTGACTTTGCATAAGATCATATTACGATCTTAAAAAAATGGCGTTAGGCTTACTTTACAACAAAGTCAAAATAGTGCTTTTTAAAAGGTTCCTCTTTTAAAGTGTAGTGCCACCACTCTGCACTGTAGTTTTTAAACCCGTGTG
>JALWKG010000129.1 GCA_027081565.1 Helicobacteraceae bacterium | reverse complement strand
GGCTTTGTATTTGCTGCAAATCCACCAACCGTTATCTTGATGACAGGTCTTCAAGGATCGGGTAAGACAACCACTACAGGTAAATTGGCACTGTTCCTTAAAGAGCAAAAAAAGAAAAAAGTGTTGATCATTGCAGCTGACCTCCAACGTCTTGCAGCAGTGGAGCAGTTGCGCCAGATCACTGAAAAGATCGAAGTCGATCTGCATGCAGATGAAGCAGCGACACCGGTAGAAGTTGTTAAGGCCGGTCTAGAGAAGGCAAAAGCAAACCTTTACGATGTTGTTTTGATCGATACAGCAGGACGTTTGGCGATCGATGAAGCATTGATGGCAGAGCTTAAAGAGGTCAAAGAAGTAGCACAACCTGATGAGATCTTCTATGTAGCGGACTCTATGACCGGTCAAGATGCTGTTCGTACTGCGACAAGCTTTAAAGAGCAGATCGGTATTGATGGTGTGATCTTAAGTAAGTATGATGGTGACGCAAAGGGTGGTGTAGCTCTTGGTCTTGCCTCTCAGGTAAATGTCCCACTACGTTTTATCGGTAGTGGTGAAAAGATGGAAGATCTTGAGATCTTCTTGCCTGAACGTATTGTCAACCGTCTTATGGGCTTTGGAGATATTGAAGGTCTTGCGGAGCGTACGGCTAATGTCATCGATGAGAAAAAAGCCAAAGAGATCTCTAAAAAGATCAAAAAAGGGAAGTTCAACTTCAATGACTTTTTAGATCAGATGGAGTCTATGAAAAAAATGGGTTCGATGAAGTCTCTTATGGGAATGATCCCAGGTATGGGTGATATGTCAAAGGCACTTAAAGATTTCGACATGGAAAACTCTAAAGAGGTCAAGCAGATCAAGGCGATGGTCGCTTCTATGACACCAAAAGAGCGTGAAGACCCAGACCTTTTAAACAACACGCGCAAACTTCGTATTGCTGCGGGTTGTGGTATGAGTCAAGTTGAGGTGAATCGTGTTTTGAAGCAGTTTAAAAATGCTGCTAAGATGGCGAAGAAGTTCTCTGGTAAGAAGGGGATGAAAGATCTTCAGGCTATGATGGGGCAAATGAAAGGTGGCGGTTTCCCTCGTTAACCACCACTTCGCTCTTTAACTCCGCACACTGTCATTCCTGCGAAGGCAGGAGACCAAAGGAAATGCCCTCGGGTGAATCCACGAGTTAGATACTCATTTGAATTATTTTTTCTTTTATACTTTTTAGAACATTTGGAACTTTATCTTGCTTCCCTTTCTCTTTTTTTCTCGGAAAAAAGAGAAACAGAAAAACCGACTCTAGCAGGGCTTCAGGGTCGGTAGCTACCGACTACCCTCACTCCGTTTCATTTCTACCTAAAAATGCCAAACTCGCGTTGCTCAAACAGTGACATTTTCTTCACGGCAGAAATAAAACTCCGTTCGGCCTTGCAGATGCTAGAGAGAAAGAGCAAGTGGTGACGCATTGATTAATGTGAAAGCTACCCGCTTTCATCCCCATTTCAATAAATTACCAGCACTAACAACTGGAGCCGTAACAATATAAAGAACGGAAAATTGCTACTTTAGCTTGAAAGTTCCATTATCACAACAACAGCGTCTCTCTCTTTTTCTTGAAAACTATCTCTCTGACGCGACAGAGAGAAAAAGTTCAGCACGCCACAGTTTAAGCAACAAGGTAGTATATAATGTCAAAGTATCCACAATAAAGATATTCTCTAAGTGATATATAGCTAACAGAACATTGTGTTTGGTTTCTAAATAAAAATCAAACCAAACCCAACTTGTAGTTTCCAAAACATTCAGCTATAATTGCGCTCGAAAAACATTTTCTTAAACAATCCCTCTGTGATTTGAAAATGAGTAACTGGACACAAAGTTTAAAATGAGTAGCTTTTCTAAGCCATTGATTTTAACCTTTTGTGCCGGTTACATGTGTACGTCCACATAAAGACGATGAGAGGAAAGTAAGTAACTACAGTGCCCAGCACGACTTTTATAAACTTTCCCCTTTTCCCTTTATGTTCCGACGACAGATGTAACCAGCAATTGGTAAAATTATTTATATAGGAAATCATATGACAGTTATTAGACTAACACGTATGGGTCGTAAAAAACAACCTTTCTACCGTATCGCGGTTACAGATTCACGTAAACGTCGTGATGGTGGTTGGATCGAACTTATCGGTCACTACAATCCAATGAACGATGAGAAGACACTAGTAGTAGACCAAGAGCGTCTTGACTACTGGTTAAGCGTTGGTGCTCAGATGAGTAGCCGCGTTAAAAAAATTACTGGTAAATAGTCGTGGTTACTGATTTCGTCGAGCAATTTGCCAAGATGATCGCCAACTACCCTGAAGATGTTCAGGTTGAGGCGAACGAAGGCAATGAGATGATCGAGATCGTTTTACATGCTAACCAGGCCGATGTAGGTAAACTTATCGGTAAAGAGGGCAAGATGATTGGTGCGATTAAGACACTTATTTCTGGCTGTAAAGCTAAAGATGGTAAGAGTTACCGTATCAATGTCGAAGCAATCAACTAAAGACCTGCTTCATATCGCAACATTGGGCCGTACTGTCGGTCTGTATGGCGACATGAAGTTTCATGACAAAAGTGATTTTCCAGAGCAGTTTTATACTGGCGCTACCCTGTTAAAGGGTGATGGAAAACCGCTAACGATTCTTGACATCAATGAAGCAAGAGGAACCATTTTAATTAAAGGTTTTGAGAGCTTAGAAAGTGCTAAGAAGTTAACCAATGTCAAACTTTACACCACCAAGGAAGCCACGCGAGAGCAGTGCTCCCTTGAAGAGGGTGAGTTTTTCTGGTTTGACATCGAGGACTGTGAAGTGTTCGAAGAAGACCAAAAGATTGGTGTTGTGAAAGAGGTAGAACGTATTGCCATTACTAACTATTTGAGCATCATCACCGATGAAGCCTTAGTAGCTAAAGGGGCAAGTAAAAGTTTTTTGGTTCCATACCAGGAAGATTTTATTGTGAAGACAGATGTTGAGAAAAAACGTATTGACTTAGTCGGTGCACTGAATATCTTAGAAGCTTCATAACGGTGCGTTTTACTTATGTTACACTCTTTCAAAATCTGATAGAGGGGTATTTTCAGGACTCCATCCTCAAACGAGCGATGGAGAAGTCACTTTTTAGTGTTGACTACTTGAACCCACGTGACTATACGACCAACAAACACCAAAAAGTCGATGATACGGCTACAGGTGGGGGTGCTGGGATGGTGATGACACCGCAACCACTTTTTGATGCGCTTAGAGCGCTCAGAGAGCAGGGTGATGTTCACATCATTTTTACCACTCCGGTTGGTAAACCTTTTCGCCAAAATGACGCTAAGCGTCTGGCTAAAAAAGGTCATGTTGCCTTTGTAAGTGGTCGTTACGAAGGCATCGATGAACGTGTTATAGAGACATTTGCGGATGAACTCTTTAGCATAGGTGATTATGTTTTGACAGGTGGGGAACTGCCATCGTTGGTAATGAGTGATGCAATCGCTCGAAACATCGATGGTGTTCTTGGAAACAGTGACTCTTTAGAGATAGAGAGTTTTGAAACGCCACTTTTAGAAGCACCTAGCTTCTCAAAACCAGCTTTATATGAGGGACGTGCGGTCCCATCAGAATATGTAAAGGGTAATCACAGTAAAATAGCCGCACTAAAATTTGCCATGTCTGAAGCGAAGACCTCGTTTTTCAGACCAGAGCAGCTTATAAAGCACAAAAAAAGGATATCTTATGAGAAATAAGTACATTGAAAATTTCGAAGCTGCACAAGTAGCATCAAAAGAAATTCCTCAGTTCCGTGCTGGTGATACTCTACGTCTTGCAGTTACTATTAAAGAAGGCGACAAGACACGTACTCAGAACTATGAGGGTGTATGTATTGCTAAACGCGGTCAGGGAACTGGTCAAACTATTACAGTACGTAAAATCGGCGCTAATGGCGTTGGTATTGAGCGTATTTTCCCACTTTACACTGATTCTATCAGTGAAATCAAAGTACTTCGTCGCGGTCGCGTTCGTCGTGCTAAACTTTTCTACCTTCGTGATCTTGCAGGTAAAAAAGCACGTATCAAAGAGCTGCGCAAGTAGTCCTTTTCTTAACTGCCTTCGGGCAGTTTTTTCTTCTCCAGTAAAACCTTTTAAAAATTACCTTTCTTTAAACTTTTCTTAGTATAATTATCTACTTATTTTAACCTCTATTTTGTTACCACATTGTAACGCTGGTTTATTATACTTTCACAAAAAGGAACGCAGTGTCATACCTACTTGATCTTAAAAAAGTTGTTGATGTTAACTCATTTACAAAAAATAAAGCTGGTGTGGACAAGGTTGGTCTTATCTTTGATGCTTGGTTATCTGAACTGGGTTTTAAAGTGAACATCCATCAACGTGAACTTATAGGCGAACATCGTCATTACACATCTGCCAAAAAAGAGGGTAAAAAGCTTCTCCTTTTAGGTCATATCGATACTGTTTTTCCGCAGGGTAAGTTTGAGACTTTCAGTGAAGATGATGATTGGGTCTATGGACCAGGTGTTTGTGACATGAAAGGGGGCAACATCGTTGCCCTTGAAGCACTCCGTCAACTTAAAGCAGATGACGTAGAGATCACAAATGTTGATGTCTTGTTGGTAAGTGACGAAGAGACGGGGAGTGATGACTCCAAGCTTCTTACGGCCAAATTGGCTTCTGATTATGATTATTGTCTTGTTTATGAAGCAGCGGGAGAACATGGTGAAGTGGTAACCGGTCGTAAAGGTGTTGGCACTTTTTTTATAGAGATCACGGGTGTAGCGAAGCATGCGGGTAACTTTTATGCCGATGGTGTCGATGCCAACCTCGAAGCGGCTATAAAACTACAAAAACTGGTAGCATTAACCGACCTGCCCAAGGGTACGACGGTCAATGTCGGCAAGATGGAAGGTGGGATAGGTGCCAACACCATCTCTCCTCATGCCCATCTCACTTTTGAGCTACGTTACAAGAGTGCTGCAGAGCGTAACCGTGTGCTTGAAGCGATCGAGGAGATCGTCTCGACCGCCTATGTCTCTGGCAGTAAGTCGTCATTAAGCGGCGGGATACAGCGTGATGTGATGATGAGCTCCGATGCATCTTTTGCTTTTGTGGAAGATATAGAGCGTATTACAGGTACCAAACTGCCGACAGAAGAGCGCGGTGGCGTGAGTGATGCGAACATCGTCAGCTCTTGTGGTGTGATCACGCTTGATGGTATGGGCCCGTTTGGTGATGGAGATCATACCGTGTATGAGCGTGCAAATAAGCAGAGCTTTGAAGAGCGCATTGTGCTCTCTAAAAGTCTTATAGAGTACTTTATAGAAAATTCTGGGTTTAAGGAGTAGAGAT
>JALWKG010000128.1 GCA_027081565.1 Helicobacteraceae bacterium | reverse complement strand
CTCATCTTTTTCTCTGTGGCATTTATATTGATGGAGTCTGAATTTTTACATAATAAAATGGTAAAGATCACAAAACTTTATGGTGGCGACATTGACAATGTGTTGCATATCATCGAGAAGATAAAGTCCTATTTTTTACTGAAAGTCAAAACCAGTCTTGTTACAGGTCTCTGGATATTTGCGGTGCTTTGGTATTATGATGTGGATTATGCTTACCTTTGGGCAGTTCTGACCTTCTTTTTAAACTTTATCCCTGTTGCGGGTTCCATTATTGCAGCAGTGCCACCTATTATCATGACATTTATCGATCAAAATGCTATGACAGCCTTGTGGATAGCCTTATGGTACTTGGTGGTAAATACCATTATCGGTAATATCCTTGAACCGCGTATCATGGGAAAAGGTTTAGGCCTTTCTGCCTTGATCATTTTTCTCTCTATGACCTTTTGGGGATGGGTGTTTGGTCCAACAGGAATGATCCTTTCAGCCCCACTGACGATGATCGTACAGTTTATATTTGCTCAATATACTGAAACAGAGTGGATGGCATTGATGTTGAGTGATTATGAAAAGGATACATCTCCCTTTAGAGAGGAAAGGTAATCTACTGTATTTCTTAACACGTATCAACTGTACATTGTTGTTGAGATGTTAGAATTCGTATAAATTATAAGTTTTATATGGAGCTGTTATGAGTGTTGTTACCGAAGAAGAAGTTTATAAAGCCATAAGTACTGTCATTGACCCTGAAGTTGGGTTCAACTTGGTAGAGATGGGGCTCATCTATGATGTGACCGTCTTGAAAAACGGTCATGTCTCGGTCAAGATGACCCTTTCAACCAGAGGCTGTCCGCTTCATCAGATGATGATACAGTGGGTACAGGAGGCAGTCGTTCGAGAGACTGAGAGTGATTTTTGTGCGGTTGAGATCGTTTGGGAGCCAGAGTGGAATATCTCTATGGCTGATGATAGTGTAAAAGAGGCCTTGGCTAAAACAGGTATTGGTGGCAACTAGTCCTGGTACTGCTGCATAAACACCTCAAGTTCATGCGCTGGAATAGGTTTTGAATAGAAGTAGCCCTGAAAACAGCTGCATCCATTTTCAATGAGAAAACGGCACTGTTCTTCTGTCTCTACACCCTCTGCAATTACTTTGAGTTTTAGATTACTTGCAAGGGTGATGACGGTTTTTGCAATAGCAACATCGTCACTGTCATGTGGAAGGTTGTCTACAAAAGATTTGTCGATCTTCAACTTGTCAATAGGAAGATGTTTTAAGTAGGCAAGCGATGAGTAGCCCGTACCAAAATCATCTATGGCGATCTCTATACCAAGTTCACTTAATTTTTTCAGTACATGAACTGCGACCTCCGGTTTTTGCATCAACTGCCCCTCCGTTACCTCAAACTCAATCCATTCCGGCTTACAATTATGGGTCTGCAGTACCTCCTGTATAAAGGTAAAGCTGTGGAGGTTCTCAAGCTGTTTGACCGCAAGATTGAGGGCTAATACACCGGGTTTTTTCCCCTCTTTGTACCACTGTACATGCTGTTTGATCGCTGTTTTTATAACCCAATGGTTAAGTGGAACGATGAGGTTGAGAACCTCTGCCATAGGTATGAAGTCATTGGGCATGATAAGTCCCTTGGTCGGATGCTGCCAACGTACCAGTGCCTCCATACCTAAAAAGGTGTTGTCGGTGGCATTGATCTGGGGTTGATAGTAGACTACAAGTTCATCATTTTCTATGGCTTTTTGAAGTTCATGTTCCATACCGATACGTTCAAGCGCGCTTTGCGTTAGGGAATGGTCGTAAAAACTATAGGTATGTCCACCATCAGATTTTGCTTTGAACATGGCAGCATCTGCATTTTTAAGCAAGGTGTCGCTGTCAAGACCATCATTTGGATAGAGTGCAACCCCGACACTCATCCTTGGATAGATGAGTTTTTCTTCGATGATGATGGGTTCATTGATGATGTTAAGCCCTTTTTCGATGATGTTGGATATGACATTGATATCTTTGATATTATCAAGTAAAATAACAAAGGTGTCTCCGCTAAGACGGGCAAATGTATCGCTTACTCTGATCTTGTTTTTCATGATAGTAGCAATTTTAATGAGGTACTCGTCACCGGCAGTGTGACCCAAGGCATCATTAAGTGATTTAAAGTCGTCCAGGTCAATAAAAAGTACGGCGATCTTTGTTTTGTTTTGTTCTGAGAGTATGATCATCTGTTCCAGCTGTTCGATCAGAAGTTGTCGGTTGGGAAGACCGGTCAGGTCATCATAATTACTTTTGAAGTGGACGAGACTGTTTTGCTGCTGCAGTTGAAGTTCCAGCCCTTTTTTGTCTGTGATGTCCAGAGTCGCACCTATGATGGACAAGGGTTTACCTGTTCTATCAAGGGTTGGCATACCCTGCATAAAGAGGTATCGTGTCTCGTTTGCTCTTTTGTAGCGTAAAGAGGTACTTTCAGTGTTTACATCTGCATTAAGAAGATTATACAGCCCCTGCTTTAAGATGGAACGATCATGTGGATGGACTTTTCTCAGCATGGAAGAGAAGGTTATTTCCTCGTCAGAGGCTACACCGAGGATATGGTGCATCTCAGTAGAGGCGGTAAGTTTCCTGTTTTTAAGATCGAACTCCCAGGTTCCCATGTTAATGAGTTGATTGATCGCATGGAGTTGCTGCTTTTTGCGCAGTAACTCTGTCTGAAGTTCAAAACGTTCTGTAATATTGGAGATACTCCAGAGTATTACCTGGTCTTCGTCAATGACCTCTCCAGTTACATGGCCCCAAAAGAGGGAGTTGTCCTTACGCTTGAACTGATAGTCAAGATTAATAGCCTTTGTGTTCATGACGTTGTTAAAGGCCAGATTTGCAAAGGTCTTGAAAGACTCTTCTGATATGTGAAATATCTCAGCCGGCTGTCCTGTCAGTTCTTGTTCTTTGTAGCCAAAAAGAGTACAGAGTTGTTGATTAACGAGAAGATTTCTGCGTTGATGATCGGTGATCAACAGACCAAGATAGGTACTGTTGAAGAGCTTTGATGACCATTTTGTCTGCTGTGATTGCGTAGTGCTCATATCTCTCTTTTTTGCCGTTGCTAAACCAAGAGGGCAAAGGCTTCGTTCTGGATGAGAAGATTATACTTTTTTAAGATTAAAGTAGTTTTATTTCAAGGGGATTTATGCAACAGGAATAGATCTGTCGCTAGATACAAGAGGTGTTTATGTCTCTTTGTAGTCAAGATGGCCGGCTACTGCTTCTTTGGCGTGAATGAGATTTTCTATCTGGGTCTTAACCTTATCGTAGCGAAACTGCTCTTTAAAACCTTGGATACGACCACCCGCAGCATTGGGGTGTCCACCACCTCCGGCCCACTCTTTAGAGATCATTGCCACATTGACCTTGTTATTGGCACGTAGACTCATTGTTCCTCTAGTAGAGACATCGACGATAAAGTCATATTCAGGGAAGGTCACTAAGAAGCCGTTACCCACAATAGAGGTGTTTCCTACGCCATAAGACAAAAAGCCTTTATACCCCTTATAGTAGATGGTCATAGTTTTCATCTTGGAACCTAGAAGTTTTACAATGAACTTGGTGGCAAGGTTGTCTAGGGTGTCATCTTCATTTTCACGGAAAAAGTTCTTTTTGAGAGCATGGATCTTTTCATCCAAGACGATATTGGCGCGTTCTTCATGCACCATTTGAGCGGCTTCTTTAAGTAATGCGACCTTGTATTTACGGTCATCGTCTCCAAAAACAATGCGGTTAAGCTCTCGTGTCTCAGTGACAAGGCGCATACAGACCTTGCCATACTCAAAGTCCTCTACCTGGTCTTGGTGCCAGAGATCTACCGCATTTACTACATCAACATATTTTGCCATCCATTCAGGTTGATCAAGTTCAAAATGTTCCTGAGCATATTCATAAACAAGTTTGGTCGCACATTTTGTGGTATCTAAAAAATACCAAGAATATTTGTCTGCAGACTCCTGGCCACTACCATGATGATCACGTAAGATAATGGTGATCTGCTTACCTTTTTCATTAAGACGATCGACTTCACGGTTGAGCCATTTGGCTTCGTCAGCTGTCAAGTTAAGATCGGTTATAAAGATAAGAGCAGGTGCATTACTGATTTTTAGTGCTTCTAATATCTCGTTAAGCCGCTCAACGACTTCAGCCCCATAATTTGCATTATATGAAAATATTTTATAAGGAGTGTATTCCATAATAAGTTGGCAAGAGTAGCCATCAAGATCGATGTGTGAAAGGTGATAGATAGTAGGTTTCAAAAGTTTCCTTTGGGTAATAAGTGAAGACGTGTCTCTACTTCTCCATGATGTCAGCAAGTGTAAGTTCTTCTAAAAAATGGTCGATTTTACCTTGCAAGTTATTTAAAAAAGGCCAGATCGAACAGGCAGAAGCTTTTTCTGAAGGACATTTACTTTCACTGGAAGCACAATCAAATACAGCAGGTGACTTACCTTCTGCAGCACACATAATGGCGTGGACAGAGATCTTTTTAGAATCTTGTGCAAGAGCAAAACCGCCATGGGCACCTTTATAGGAGTTTAGTATGCCTTTACGTGCCATAGATTGTAATATTTTGGCAAGAAAGCTTTTAGAGATGTCAAGATCACGAGAGAGTGTTTCAGCATCCATAGGCTTATCTGCTTTAGCAAGAACGATTAGAGAAAGAAGAGCGTATTCGCTCGCACGTGTCATTAACATAGGTGACGATCCTCATAATATAAAAGTTGGGTATTATAACACAGTGAGCTTGTATAAAAGACAAAGATTGTCTGATTAAAATTCTGTTCAGGTTGTCATCGAAATTTCCTTAATGTGTTCTTTCAGAAACATTCAGCTATAATTCGCGCTCAACATTCAACGCCTTATGGCAAGAGTGAAATTTATATACCCTTATGGAGGCTATTATGGCTTTAACTGTGGCGAAAAAACAAGAAATTGTAAGTCAATTTGGAACTAACGAAACTGATACTGGTTCAACACCTGTTCAAATCGCATTGATAAGTGCACGTATTGTGGAGCTTACTGAGCACCTTAAATCATTCAAAAAAGATCACGCCTCACGTCTTGGTCTTCTTAAGCTTGTTGGTCAGCGTCGTCGTTTGATGCGTTATCTTAAGCGTACAGACAGAGAGTCTTACATGAAAACAATTGAAGCACTTTCAATTCGCGACAACATCTAATTCTACTTACAACGCATTTTGCGTTGTAACCTTACCTGTTTTTATCCCTTAAAACACTTCTTTATTTACTTTATTAATTTTAATTCCACTTTTATTTTACTTAAAATAGTTTCTAAATATATTTTATGATAATCTATAAGGGCCCTTCACTTAA
>JALWKG010000127.1 GCA_027081565.1 Helicobacteraceae bacterium | reverse complement strand
GTGCGGCCACTCTTGGTCTTAACTATAAATTCGGCGCTTTTTAGAGACTGCTGTGAACATAGAAGCTGAACTTTTAAAAGAGAACATCACCCTCGATCCTCAGTTTTTTGAGTATGTAAAACGCTACAAAGAGCACCTCAAAAAATGGAACAAGATCCACAACCTGACTGGTGCTAAAAAAGAAGAACTTATGGACAAATTCATCTATGATGCCGTCTATCCCGTCTCTTTTTTACCTAAGGTAAAGAGCATCTTAGACATTGGAACAGGGGCGGGCTTTCCAGGGATGATCTTGGCCTTTGCACTGCCCGAGACAGAGGTAATCCTCTGTGAACCCCTCCAAAAACGTGCCAGTTTTTTGCAGTTTATCAAAGCCGATCTGCATCTTAAAAATGTCACTGTTGCCAACTGTCGTGTGGAGGAGTTGACCCCACGACCTATAGAGCTTGTTACCTCCCGCGCCGTAACCGACACGAAGATGCTTATGCAACTAAGTCAACCTTTTCTCACACAAGGCAGTAAACTGCTCTTTTACAAAGGTGAACGTGTTTTTGAAGAGGTTGATACTTCCCTGAAACACCAGATCATCCAAACCCAAAACCGTCACTATCTTGTGATCGATGTTTAAGGAGCCACTATGTTAATCAAACTACTTCTGGTCATAGGCGTTATCGCTGCGGTCTACTTCTTTTTTATTAAAAAAAGTACACCCCTGACCAAAGAGCGTCATGACAAAAAGAAAAATAAAGATGATGATGAGACCCTGGTCGAGTGTGAAATCTGCAGTACTTACATCACCACCAGCGAAGCCATCGTCTCCTCTGGCAAGTTTTACTGTTCGGCTGAGTGTCGAGACAAGGCTTAGAATATGCTTCTTTTTGGACACCCCTTTATAGACTTTAAACCTTTCTATCACATTGATGAGATCGACGAGATCGAACGCACGCCTGCCAACAGTGCTCTGTTCACCCACTTTAGTGAAAACAACCTCGACATCATCAAACATATGCAGACCAACTGCCTCACCTTTGCACTTGAGGTCACAAACCTTTCTGAAGCCGTCTTTGCACACAATCTGGGGGCATCTTACATTGTCGTAAGACCTGAGCTCGCCAGTCATGCCCAAGCCCTTGCGGAGAACTATCTTTTTGATGCCAAAATACTGTGTCGTTTAGAAAATGGAGATAACTTGGAAGAGACGATCATTCAAGGCATCGACGGCGTGATCTACGCACAAGCTATTATAAAAACCAGTAACTGATGCGTCTGCTGCTGATCTTCGTTGTATTACTGCTCTTGAGTGGATGTTCAACACGAGGGACAAAGACCGCGAGAGCTACTCATACCACCTCGCACTCTTCCGCAGCCGCTTATGAGAGTATTAACTACAATGACCTGGACAAACTCTACCCTTACCACAACAAATGGCATCAAACACCCTATAAATATGGTGGATTTGGTTCAGATGGGATCGACTGTTCCGCCTTTGTACAGAGGGCCTACTTTGATCTTTTTCATATTAAGATCCCCCGTACCACTAAAGAACAGGCAAAAAAAGGAAAAAAGGTCTCACGTACTTCTATAAAGACCAGCGATCTTGTCTTTTTTAAAACAGGGTATAACACCCGGCATGTTGGTATCTATCTCCAACACGGCGACTTCATCCACGCCTCCTCAAGCCAAGGGATCATCATCTCGAACATCAATGACCCCTATTGGAAAAAACGCTACTGGATGGTACGCCGATACAAATAGGCTTAGACGACGACTCTTGATATCTCCGGATGCAGCCCTACCAGGACTTCATAACCTATACTGCCTGCTGCCTGCGCATAGCTGTTTACATCATCAAAAATGACCAATGACCTGTGCTCTCCACTAAAGGTACTGTTGTCCATAGAGACACGTCCTAATAGCTGTTCTCCTTCGGGTGTTGTGTAACGGTTGGAAGCAGTACGTAAAAGTCCATCTGCATAACCAACATCATAAGTGGAGACGACCATCTCTTTTTCGGCCCTGTAGGTAGCGTTATATCCTACATGTTCACCTTTTAAAAGTGTGCGTGTTGCGATCTTTTGTGCTACCAGGCGCATAACTGGTCTCATCTTAGGTTGTTCCAGACCCTTATCCATCTGCAGACAGCCGTATGCGGCGATACCCACACGAACAAGATCTTCATCAAAGGCTTGAAAACGAAAGGTCGAAGCAGAATTGCCAGAGTGAAAACGGGGCGTTTGAAAATCTAAAGAAGCTTGTAATCGCAGCACCTCAGCTTTAACAGTTTTAAAGTTCTCGCGTTGCCAAAACCACTCTGAACTCAAAGTGTCTGCACTACGCTGATGGGTCATCACACCCTGTAGCAGTAGACCCTGCTTTTGAATAGATACTAAAGCCGCTTCAACCTCAGTCATAGCCACACCGTTACGGTGCATCCCCGTGTCGACTTTCAACTCTACCTGAGTACCTTCAGGAATTTTCTCTATCTGCTCCAATGTGTTGATCACATAGTTGTACTTCGTATCTGGAAGATACTCACGCCCTGCCAAAATAAGGATCTTCTCAAAATATGCTTTGATAACCTCAGCTTCTTTGACGTTATGGACCACTGCCTGAATCAGACCATATTCCTGAGAGAGCTTTGCCATCTCCAAAAGCCCATGACCATAAGCGTTGTCTTTTAGGACTAAAGCGATTTTAGAGACCTCACCAACTTTTTGTGCGATAATATCGAGATTATGAAAATATGCCTCACGGCTGAGTATTATTTTTGCCATCAGTAATTATATCAAGAGTATGCTTCGCAAGGGAAATGGAAAATGGAGAATAGAGAATGGCAAATGGGAGACTTTAGACGGCTTCCTGCCGAGTTTGAGGATCAAGCTTTTGTGCAGCTCATCTTTCCTCATGCAAAGAGTGACTGGGCACCCTATCTTGACGAGGCTTCACAAAACTTTGTGAACATTGTTCTGGCCATCGCACGGTTTGAGCCCTGTCTCATCATCTGTTACGATATCATCCGTGTTCAAAACTACTTTACCGAGCAGAAGAACCTCTTTTTTGTTCAGGCTGAGACAGATGACACCTGGGCACGTGACTGCAGCGGTATTACAGTACTCCGGGACGATCAGCCGATAGTCATCGACTTTACTTTCACCGGCTGGGGCGATAAATTCGATGCGGCCCTGGACAACGCCCTCACCTCAAAGCTTAGACCTTTCTACGGTGTCCATTACCAAAAAGAGCGTTTCATACTCGAAGGGGGAGCGATAGAGAGTAATGGGGCAGGTCTTTTACTGACCACCTCTCACTGTCTGATGAACCCCAACCGCAACCAAAAAATCACTCAAAAGTTTGAGGTCGAAGCTATCTTGAAAGAGATGCTTGGTATTCAAAAGACTTTATGGCTGGATCATGGTTATCTCGCAGGTGACGACACTGACAGTCATGTCGACACCCTTGCCCGTTTTGTCTCTGAAGACACCATTGTCTATGTCAAGTGTGAAGATGAGGAAGATGAGCATTTTGAAGCTCTCTCCAAAATGGAAGCAGAATTGATAACCATGAGAGACCTGAATGGAGAGAAGTTCAGACTCATACCCCTGCCGATGACTGAAGCGATCTACTATGAGGGGGAACGTCTGCCTGCCACCTATGCCAACTTTTTGATCATCAACGGTGCCATTTTACTCCCAACCTACAATGACTCCCATGATGATGAAGCATTAAAGATCCTGCAAAAGGTTTTTACAGACAGAGAGGTCATCCCCATCGACTGCTCTGTTCTGATCCGTCAGCACGGTTCATTGCACTGTGTCACCATGCAGTTTCCCAAAACGGTTACTTTTAAAATTCACCCTCAAGCTGTTTGACACCCTGAGTTGCATTCACCTCGCCACTCTCATCATGCATCAACATCGAAAAGCCGCTGTACATAAAATAGCCCGAAGCCAGGGCACCTAACAAGATCAAGATGATACGCTGTAATTTTTCTGTTTTATTCATGCGCGAATTATAGCGATTTCTCAAAAATTAACACTAATGTAACACTCTTTTTTTATACTCCCGTTCATAAATGAAAAATGAAAACCGGAGTCACCATGAACATCACCAAACTTATTCCCCTCTCTCTACTCACCATCTCTCTGCTTAGTGCCGCAGAGATCGACATAGAGCCTATAGCAGTAGAGAGTACGACCCTCGAAGATGTCAGCGGTGAAGAGATCAAGTCTGCAGATGCTGCGGTGGCCCTCTCTCACAAAGTTCCCAATATCTCTCTCGTTCGCCGCAGCGGTGTGGCCAACGACATCATCGTGCGCGGTCAGAAGAAAGACAACATCAATGTACTGATAGACGATGCCAAGATCTACGGTGCATGCCCCAACCGTATGGACCCGGCTATCTCTCATGTCCTGACCAACAACATTGAGAGTATCGAGATCATAGAGGGCCCTTACGATGTAGAGAATTTCGGTTCACTCAGCGCAGTGGTCAAGGTCAACACCAAGAAGCCGACCAAAGATCTCCATGGGAGTATCGATCTCGGTGCAGGAAGTTTCGGGTACCAAAAAGCGGCAGCCGACATCAGTGGTGGTACGGATCGTTTCAGGTTCCTTTTGAGCATGTCGGGCGAAAAGAGCGGGCAGTACCTCGATGGTGATGGCAATGACTTTGCCCAGCAGGTCGACAACTATGTCGAGGCCAATCCTGCTGCAGCCGGCGCTGCCTATCAGGACAAATACAGAGACATGGATGCCTACACCAAAAAGACACTGATGGGTAAGGTCTTTATAGATATCACTGATGACCAGGAGCTGCGTTTGGGCTATACCGCCAACCGCAGTGATGATGTACTCTACCCATCGAGCAAGATGGATGCGCTCTATGACGACTCCGATATCTACACCGCAGAGTACATCATCCGAAACCTTGGGACTGCCTCCAAGGAGCTCAGTCTTGAGTACTACTACTCTGATGTAGAACATCCTATGTCTACACAATATCGTGTTTCCAGTACCTTACCTTTGCCACAGGGCGGGATCAAGGTCAGTAAACTTACCACAGAGATGCAGGGCGTCAAACTGATCAATAAAACAGACCTTACAGACACTATACGACTGAAGCTCGGTCTCGATGGCAGTAAACGAAACTGGAATGGGGGCTATACCGTCAACGATGCCCCGGCTACACAAGTCAACCCCATGTGGAGCGATACCAGTATCAGTGATGTAGACACTGTCAATACGGCACTCTTTGCAACACTCGAACAACAGCTCTCTGCATTGCAGATCACCTATGGTCTGCGTTATGACAACACAAAGATCACGCCCCAGAGTGATCAGCAAAGCAATGACTATCGATCACTCAATGCCAATGTCTTTGCACGCTACCAAAGCAGTGAGCATCTCAACATCTTCGGTGGTCTGGGAAAAG
>JALWKG010000126.1 GCA_027081565.1 Helicobacteraceae bacterium | reverse complement strand
GTATAAAAAGGGTTGACATCGAAACTTACCAACTCTTTGAGTTGTTCGAGTGTAATGGTGACATCCACCTCTTCCATGCCGTTGAGTCCAACGATGAGCGCATCACCGATAATAAGTTGTTCGCCAAGGAAAAAAGGCTTTTTATGGTTGGAAAGGGCATTGGTGTCACAGTAGATGGTGTGTTGGTTAAGTGAACCAAGTTCATCGATCAAGATAGAGTTGAAAAAGCTATAAACAGTGTTGGCTTTCATCTCCATCTCTTGGGCTACGATCTCTTTAGTCTCAGGGTTAATGGTCAATACGTTCAAATTGTGATTCCTTGTATAAATTATAGAAATGTTTGTAGTGTGAATCATAGCAATAAAAGGTATAATTATTCCAAAATTGGAGTGAAATGGAAACGATACATACGATCATAGGTACAGTCAACGGTTTTGTCTGGGGACCGGTGATGTTAATTCTTATCCTGGGTACGGGTCTTTACCTCTCTGTAGGCCTGCGTTTTTTACCAGTTCGACTGATACCAGAAGGTTTTAAACTCATATGGCAAGGTCGTAAAGAGGGCAAAGAAGAGGGTGAGATATCTCCCTTTAATGCTCTGATGACCTCACTCTCA
This sequence comes from Helicobacteraceae bacterium, assembly GCA_027081565.1. Taxonomy (GTDB): domain Bacteria; phylum Campylobacterota; class Campylobacteria; order Campylobacterales; family Sulfurimonadaceae; genus Sulfonitrofixus. The sequence continues at coordinate 4,817 of JALWKG010000126.1, read as the reverse complement.
GCGACCATCGGTACGGGTAATATCGCAGGTGTGGCAACAGCTATTTTTATGGGTGGCCCTGGTGCAATGTTCTGGATGTGGGTAGCGGCATTTTTAGGGATGGCGACGAAGTATGCTGAAGCAGTTTTAGCGGTTAACTATAGAGAACAAGATGAAGAGGGCAACCATGTAGGTGGTCCGATGTTCTACATTAAAAACGGTCTGGGCGAGAAGTGGAAATGGCTGGCGGTCTCTTTTGCCCTTTTTGCTTCTATAGCAGGCTTTGGTATAGGCAACACCATACAAGCCAACTCTGTTTCTGATGTTTTAGAGTCTTCGTTTGGCATTCCGGAACTTTACAGTGGTATCGTTCTGGCCATCTTGGTCGGTATGGTGATCATTGGTGGTATCAAGCGCATCGCCCATCTTGCCGGCGCGGTTGTCCCTTTTATGGCGATAGCTTACCTTGTGAGTGGTCTCATCATCATGGCACTTAACATTACCGAGATACCAGCAGCCATAGAGACCATCGTCATCTCAGCCTTTACTCCAACCGCTGCTATGGGCGGTTTTGCAGGTGCTTCGGTCTGGGCCGCCTTGCAGTTTGGTGTGGCGCGAGGGATCTTTTCTAACGAAGCGGGACTCGGTTCCGCACCTATAGCTCATGCTGCAGCCAAGACCAATTCAGCAGTACGTCAAGGCATGGTTGCGATGATGGGTACCTTTATAGACACCATTATCATCTGTAGCATAACGGGGATCGCTATTGTGGTCACGGGTGCTTATACCTCTGGTGAAAGTGGCGCCGCCTTGTCTATGCTCGCCTTCTCGACAGCGTTGCCTTATGTGGGTGAATATGTTGTGAGTATTGGTCTTGTTGTCTTTGCCTTCACTACGATGGTAGGTTGGAGCTTTTATGGAGAAAAAAGTGTCTATTTCCTTTTTGGACAAAAAGCGATCATCCCTTTTCGTCTTCTTTGGGTTTTGGTCATCCCTTTTGGTTCGATGATGGATCTCAAATTCATCTGGCTTCTTGCTGACACACTCAACGCGTTTATGGCCATACCAAACCTCATAGCTATCGCACTGCTGAGTCCTGTGATCTTTAAACTGACTAAAGCCTATTTTGCAAAAGAGAATGTCTAATGTCCAAATCAACCAACAGCTATTTCAATGCTCTGCTTCCTCAAAACAGTAGCAAGTGGACTGTAGTTTAAAACACTGATGCTTTAGTGGAAACTGTAGATGCCTGAGCTGTTTTATGCATCTAACATACTTAAATGTTTTCTATCATGAGAAAGGTAAAGCAAATAAGCTGTCAAAGATCATTTTGGAATAGAAGGACTTTCAGTCCAGAGTGGTTTAGTTGGTTTAAAATTATTACTTTTAATTATTTCCATATTTAATATTGCTCCTGTGTATAACGTGCGTCGTGAGCCAATACTAAACATGTTTTTGGGTTTAGTATTGGGAAGCTTTGTGTAACAGTGTCTGAAAAGGAAAAGTTTAAGAAATTTAACATCTAGGTTCCTTTGGTACACAATGGTCGAGTACAAAAATATGTTACCTACTTTTACAGTCCTTAAAGTTCTACAATGGCATCTAGATTTTTAAGTTACCAAAATTGAAGTTGGCCGAGTTGAGATATTTTTGTTGCTATATTTTGTTATATCTAGTTTTCAAAAAGTCCATCTTGACAACCTTTAAAATATCCTTTTCTAAATTCTCTGCTATTTCCTCTATCATCGTATTTAAAAACCATTGCTCCAGTACAATAAAATTCATAGGTCGCTTGCATCCCTCCTCTTGCTCTTGCTACTTCATCTCCATTTCCTGATTTAAGTCTTTTCAAATCTCTTTTTATATCATTTTTTACTTTTTCTGTTGGTGCAGTTTTTGCAAAATCCTTGCCTGTATTATAACCCTGCTGATACAATGTTTTTTCTTTTGCATAAGCATGTAATGTTAATAAAATTACTATTGAAAGAATAAGTTTCATTAATGTCTCCGAAAATTAAAATTTGCCAATTTACTTTCATAAAATAGGCATATCCAAATTTCCAGATAATGTGGCTTCTTGGATATAACTATTTATTATCACACATTCTATAGTCATTCCCCTTAATCATTAAAATGGTGAGAGAAGGAGTGATGCATCAGTTTTAAGAGGTGCTACTCTGAGACTAGAAGAGGTCGGTAACGTGAGAGAGTGTTTTGGCGGTTTCTGGTGCTAAAGCCTTTTTTTGAATGTTGGAACTGCTGAATATACCCCACTTCTCTATAACTACCAAGCCTTGGTCACTGTGCGGATGCTCGATAGTTCCCATCTCAGTGATAAAACGGCACTCATAAAGTAATGGATGGTCAATACACTCATTAACAAAGGCATTGTCAACAGCTACCTCTTCACCATCGATCAGTGCGATATGTTGTATGGCTGTACGTGTATAACTGTATGAAAAACGCATCTCTTTATACTCTTTACAAGCGGTCTGTACTTTGTTAGTAAACGTAAAGTCGCTATAGGTGTAAAGCTCTGGGTGGGTCATAAGTGATTGGCGTAAGTCTTTCTCCGTGATATCTCTAATGCCCGCCGCATTAAAGGCAAATATGAGGGCAAGTAAGATAAAAAGAAAAAAGAGTGATTTCATAATAACTGCTTACTTAAAGTTTGTTATGGAATTATAAGACAATTGATATATTAATAAAATGTATATGAGCTGATTTTGTGTATAAATATTAATATCACTTCTGATTGTAACAGTTTGAAGAGATACGTGTTAAGGTGAGCAAAAAAAGTGGTATGATTTCAAAAATCTATCATAGGAGCAACTCTAATGAATAAAAATGAAGAACTTATCGAACAAGCGTGTCAGGTGTGGCATGCATGGTTTGATGACAATGATGACCATGACTACTCAGAAAAAGAGCCTTCTGACATAGAGTACTTTATGGGGTGTATGCTTTACAACATGTTTGCATTTGAAAAAGCGATCAGTACAATGAAGACGATGGACATTGGTCTGGACTTTTTAGATGCCACCGGAAACTCGTATGGTGAGGTGAAAGCGCTTTTAACGCAGATAGAGACTCAAGATGATTTTGAGAAGATCGACCTGTTGCAAAACCATATTGACAAGGCTATGAAACGCTACGAAGGTGACCGTATGGCACTCTATCTGGTCAACCGTTTGGCCGGACATATTAACACGTTAGAAGCGATCTATCGTGGTAAAGTAGACCGACGTGATGTCGACTTTGAACGTCTGTCTCAGAAACAGACACCTATTTACAAATAAAGGAGAGTATTGATGTTACAAGCTAACGATGCACTACCTAAAAACCTTCAAGAACTTGCAACAAAGATCACCAGTGTTCAGGCCCTTCCTCTCGGGAGTGAAAATGGTGTTCCTTTTTTAATGATCAAGCTTGGTGTTGAAAATGAAGCGACCATCGCAGAAGGTGGGATCTCTGCTGAGTTTAGAGCCTCCATTTTTAATGTAAAGTTCAAAGAAGAGAACGTGGCACTCTGTTTTGTGCAATTTAGACTTAACGGCTCTGAAAAACATATCTATACGGCGAGTTACGACCTTCATAATGAAAAACACTACAGTGACTGTTTTGACCTCTTGGCTATGGAAAAATATGCCCTGCTGCTTGTAACTGACAATGCTCACGACTTTTTAGAGTTTAAACCGGTATTTAAGGCTGACTTTAATCCTCAGGCAATGATCAATGGTGCCAGAGAACTTGCTACTGACTATGATCCAGGACTGTTTTTGGAGGTTTCTCATGCCATTACATCACAGGGTGCTACACAAGCAGATCTGTGGAGATTTTTAGAAGAGATGGCACCGTTTGAAAAGAGTTGGTATGGTGCCATGCAGATGGGTGCGACCGAGATATAATGGGCTTTTTTTCAAAATTCTTTATACCGCGTACACCTGTGGTTCAAAACAGCTTTATCAAGATACCTATTTTTAATGAGGTACTTCACTTTCCGCTTCCAGACACCTGGCCTGCAGAACCTACGCTGCGTACACTTGAGGGTGGTAACTTTGTTGTAGAGTTTGAAGCGCCTAATGAGAGCGGTCAGAAGCTAACAGTACAAGGTTTTAACAGTGCCAATGCTGATGCTGAACTTAACGCCAAAAAGCTTATGAAGATGATGGAAGATGAGATGCGAGGACTTAATGCAGCACATTTTTACAGCGAGACACTCTTTTCACAGACGCATATTACCCAGCAAAAACTGATCACGATTATGGGCCTTAAAGAACTGCCTGATGAGACAGAATCTTCACAGTTTTCGCTTTACATGATCTTAGAGGGTAAAAAAGACCTCTACATCGTGCAACGTTCATGGAAGGGGAAACCCAACAAAGAGGGCTTTTTAGTTCCTAAAGATGAACTGCATGCATGGCTTGAGGACTTTAAAGAGATCCATCTGGAAGCTTTAGAGACAGCCTGATTTATGGGAGCTTCCAAACGTAACGAAGTAGAATGTGCACGTCAAAAGTGTTATCACTGCTATCGCCCTAAAAGCTCCTGTATCTGCTCCTGTGTCAAACCTATAGAGACGCAGACTAAGTTTATAGTACTGATGCACCCCAAAGAGTTCCAAAAAGTCAAAAATGGCACAGGACACATGACCCATCTCTCCCTGCCAAACTCTGAACTTTATGTAGGTGTTGACTTTAGAGAACATAAGCGGGTAAACACACTTTTAGATGATGATAATAATCTCTGTTATGTACTGTATCCAGGAGAAGAGAGTCATAATCTCAACACGGATCGTATCGTCTTAGAAGAGAAGCAACTGGTCATTTTTATCATAG
>JALWKG010000125.1 GCA_027081565.1 Helicobacteraceae bacterium | reverse complement strand
CACTAAAGCCACCGAAACCACCACCTCCAAAGCCACCGGCTTGTCCGCCAAAACCGCCACCGCCTTGACCAAACATCTGACGCAGGATATCATCAAGGTCTACACCCTGCCCCTGTCCCTGTGCAAAGTCATGGAAATTCTGACCACCAAACATCTGGTCACCATGCATATCGTATTGTGCTTTTTTCTCTTTGTCACTCAAGACTTCATAGGCGGCATTGATCTCTTTAAACTTATCTTCTGCATCCGGATCTTTGTTAACATCCGGATGGTATTGGCGTGCTAATTTTCGATAGGCCTTTTTGATCTCTGATTCTGTTGCATTATCACTGACACCAAGTGTCTCATATAAACTTTTACTCATTATTGTTCCTTCTTTACATAAATTATTATTTGACAGAATTATAACAAAAAGGTTGAGCCTATGTCAATCAACTCTAATTTTATTTTTTTCATTTACTAAAGATAGACACGCACAAAGATGATTCTCTTGAAACAAGTAGATCTTTTATATAAAATAAATGTTTTTTTAATAATTACCAGAGTATAATGCCGCTCAGTGTCGGGGCGTAGCTCAGTCTGGTTAGAGTACCTGGTTTGGGACCAGGGGGTCGAAGGTTCGAGTCCTTTCGCCCCGACCACTTTCAAAATCTTCATTATATAAATTACACATCAATACTACAGTCATTATCAATATACTATAACCTTGTAATATCACTTTAGCACACTAATATGCTCAACATCTATACTTATATTCTATACTGCACAGTTATATTCTGTTACACTACTTTTTAACTATATTGATTACAGTTCTATAAATACAGTAAGGTTGCGTGATGTTTTCTACTAAAAAATTTATGTGCAGAACAAAACAAATGATTAATTGATTAATGTTTTAAGAAAGTTGAAAAAGGTATAAAAAAGAAAAAGTAGGAAGTTATTCTAGAAACGATGAAAAGCCGAAGCTTTTCAAAAAGAGATTAGATCTCTTCTGCTACTTGAACGTCATAAAGAATGTCGTCCATTGGGTGTCTGTACATTGGCATTGCAAGACGTTTTTCATCAAGTACGTGACCGATGAAACCGATAGTACGGCCAACGATGAAGAATGAGTTCAGTGTACCAGAAGCGATGAAATCATTGATCTCATCTTCTGAATAACCAAGTGCACGCCACATGTCAACCATAAGGATACCGATAGTACCGTCAACATTAAGAATAAGATTCTCTTTCTTAGATGTTGTCAATGCCTCTACCGTTCTTGCATAATCAAGAAGTGGAGTAGATGGGAAGTTCTCTGCTGCATAGTTCATAAGACCTGTAACACGAAGGTCCGGGTTTTTAAGAGACTTGATACGGTGACCAATACCAGGAATTGGAATCCCCTGCTTCTTCATGTGACCTAGGAACTCTGCTGGAGTCAGACCGTTATCATCAGCATACTTGAAGTGCTCTGCCGCACCATCAATAGCACCACCAAAACGTGGTCCAATAGTAAGAAGACCGGTTACAAGTGACTCAACTACTGATTTACCCGCACGTGCAGTTACCTTGGCATTGTGTGCACCAGAAACTGCTGGACCGTGGTCAGCAACAGTTTTGATCACTGTCTCAATAAAGTCAGTCGCCCATTTTGGATACTGTTTTTTGAACCATAGAAGTGAAATAACATCACCAATACCCTTACCAGTGTCAGGAGTAGCAACACTAGAGATAGGGAAACCAGCATAAGTACACTCTTCACCACGGTCATCAGAGATGGTACAGATAAACTGCTTGCTTCTTCTTACCTTAGGAACAATGTTCATATCCGGCTCTGGGATCTCACCGATAGTACCTTCAGCTTTTAGCTTCTCGTATACTTTGTTAATGGTTCCAGGAAGGTCGTTGAATGATTCCGGTACATAGATACCTGCTTCAGCCATTGCCTTGTTCTTCGCAGCAGCAGTCTCAGCGTCAGCATTTGCAGAAGCACCCGCGTGACCGAACTGTACACCTGAAGAGAAATGCTTAGCGATCGTACCGATACACCATGCAATAACCGGCTTAGTGATCTCACCAGCCTTGATAGCTTCGATGATCTTGTACTCTTCAGTACCACCAACTTCACCAAGAAGAACCATGTATTTAACTTCAGGATTTTTCTCCATACGAAGCATGTTGTCAATGAAAACAGAACCAACAAAACGGTCACCACCAATAGCAACACCTTCAGCAATACCATCAGCGTTGATCGCAATGATGTTAGAAAGTTCGTTGAAAAGACCACCTGAACGTGTCACTAGACCACAAGAACCGGCACGGTGCAGTTTAGAGTTTACGATGTTTTCGATAGTACCACCGATGTTAGCGATCTTGAATGCACCTGGAGCGATCGCACCAACAGTAGCAGGCCCGATAACTGTAACACCAGCATTACGTGCTGTGTTGTTCATCTTACGAGCAAGACGCTCAGGAATACCTTCAGCAGTAACCATGATAGACTTGAAACCACCGATCTCGATCGCCTCCATAGTCACATCATAAGCTGTTCTGAAAGATGCAAAGTTCAAAAGAACATCAGTGTTCTGGTGCTCTTTACGTGCGTCAGCAGTTGACTTGTAAAGAGGGATCATGATCTCATCTGGACCCCAGAAAAACTTCTCGAACTTGTTGCCACTGGTAGGTGCAACAATAGCAGCTACTGATGGTGTATCACGCTTGATCGTGTAGTCATAGTCCAACATTCTCTGGATCGCAGTTTTGTTGTTATTCCAGAAGATCGCTTGTGTGTCTCTTGTATATAATTTTTCCATCTCTACCCCTTACTTCTCTAGTGCCATACGCACGATATCAGTTACGTGTGTCTCTGGTCCATATACTTCGATGTAAAGACCAAGTCTGTCTGCAGCTTCTTTGATGTCTTTAAGACCTTTTTCGTAGTTTGGTCCACCACGACGTACATAGATCTTAGTGTTGTGCTCTTTCATCTTCTCAGCATTAGCATCGAAAGACTGGATAATACCTGTAAATGTTTTAGCAACATCCGTAAAGTTAGCGATCGCACCACCAATGATCATGATCTTGTCTTCACCCTTAGGATCTTTATGACGTGTCATAAGATCAATAATAGTGTCTGCATAGAACTTTGTCTCACCAGTCGTTGGACCACCTGAGTACTCACCATAGTTTGCAAGGTCAGCGATAGAACCACCGTTAGCCTCTGCAAAGTCAGCGATCGTGTCAGCATAAACAACTGAAGCACCACCACCGGCAACCATCGTCCAAACGCGACCCATTGGGTTAAGGATCGTAAGTTTAAGTGAAGCACCTGACTTAGAGTCAGCAAGAGCAACAGCTTTCTCTTCAGGAGTCATGTCTTCCATACCAAATGCTGTAGGATACTCGATGTCGCCCCAAGTCTCTTTCATCATGAAGCCTGCAGTGTCATCAAGACGTGCTACAAGGTCAAGGATCGCCATTTCGTTATTATCAAGCATAACGATCGGGTTGATCTCAAGGTAAGCGAAGTTCATATCGCGGTAGAACTTGAAGAAAGCGATCGCAAAAGATACAAATTTCTCTTTGTCCTGAGCAGGGATGTCAGCAGGAACGTTAGCTTTGACTTCACGCTCCATGTCTGCATCATCCATATCAATAGGGATAACGACTTCGTTTACTTTTTCGTCCCAACCCTCTTCAACTTCCATTCCACCTTCAGCAGACATGTAAAGTACATCATCTTCACCAACACATGTTGCAGAGATGTAGTACTCTTGTTCTTGAGAGTGTGGTGTAAATGGCTCAATAATAAAGTGTGACAATGTACCGTGCTGACCTGTAAGCAGTGTCGTTGTATGAGAGATCTTCTCATCGATCCACTTAGCAGCGACTTCTAGAGAAACATCACCTGGTTTTTTATCTTTAAATAGTACAAGATCATTTTTACCACGCTTACCAAACAACATGTCCGGCTTAGCCACTAGAGGTTCTTGTTTTAACCACTCAAACCCGTGTTCTTCAGCTTTTGCTAAAAGTTCAGCCCCACTCGTAACGAGGACCGATTTAAATCCATAGTGGAATCCACTAAAATAATTTTCCCACTGCTTGGAAAAAAGTGCTTTACCGTCATATTCGCGTATCGCTTTTTGAGCCATTGCAACTCCTTCAAAAATATTTTGAATGGATTATATCATGGCTTAACTATGCGCTTTCTTCAAATTAAAGTCTATGCTTTTCAATTATTTAAATGGGAGAATTAGTAACATTATAGCCTGCTACCTTCTTGCCGAAGTAACGTATCGTAACATCTGCATCGATATCACTCGGAACCTCATATAAAACATGTGCATCACATTCACCAATGCCGTAAAAACGCAAACGCATCTGTAAATTCTCTCTTTGCGCAGATACACAGTTTATACCTTCTGTCTTTAATGTTGAGGCCAACTCCTTCACGATATGTGTCTTGTAAGCAAAGTGTCTATGGGGGTCATCCAAGGCCAAATAGAGTGCTTTGTTAAAAAGTAACAAAAAGAAGTGCATGGCCAAAAGTATAAAGCCTAAAGTCAACAATATACGATACCGCCCTCTAAACTCTCTTAATCTCACACGATAAGAGCTAAAAAATGTCTGTGCAGCTAAAGGGAGCAGTAACATCATATAGGGTGCAAAATCTTCTATATGGATCGTCTGTCTAAATGAGAGCAGCAGTGAAAGAACAAAGACAATACCACTGATATAGAGTGTAATATCTTGTTCTTTGGTCACCATTTTTCGATAGAGAACGTAAACCAAAAATATGAAGATGACAGGAGAAAATATAGTGGCATAGAGTCCCAATGTATCTAAGAAGTGGCCACTTGGCCTACCCATGGTATCGAAACTAAAAAGGGTGTAAGAGACCACCAACAATATGGCGTTTAGTGCCATATAGTACTTATGATCACGATTAAAAGCATAAACTAAAAGAGCGAAGTAAAGCATCGAATACGCACCATCTACCCACACCAGCAGTACCAAAAGCAGTGGTAACAATCGAGAATTACGTTGGTATAAAAAGAGCAGTAAAAAGAGTGAAAAAATGATAAAGCCCGCACTGTTTACCAATAATGCTGCACTCATGACACCAGGCAAGAGACTGTAGACAAAAACCAGCCACAAACGGTCAGTATCACGTTTGACGTAAGGTTTAGAGACACTATAAAGCAGCAGTATAGAAAGAAGATTAAAGAGTACCATTGGCAGGCGCAAGGCATAGTCGTTATGACCAAAAAGTGTTAAAGAGAACTCTGTTATGTAGTGTATAAAGGAGTGTGAATGATAAAGGAGGTTTGCCTCATTTACCGTAATAGAGATCGTGGATACCTCATAAAAGAGTACCGCAGCATCAAGCCCTAATATCAAAAAGAGAATGATGCGAGGGCTCATATTTTTAAGAAGTTTCCTATCATTTC
>JALWKG010000124.1 GCA_027081565.1 Helicobacteraceae bacterium | reverse complement strand
TGGTCTCTACTGCCAACACCGGATCATGTCCTATGGCACTCTCTTCTGAAAGCATCACCGCATCTGTTCCATCTAAAACGGCATTGGCGATGTCAGAGATCTCGGCACGTGTGGCAGTCTCACTCTCTGTCATAGAGAGTAACATTTGTGTGGCAGTGATCACCGGCTTGCTCGCTTCGTTAGCTTTTTTTATGATCATTTTTTGAATGGCAGGCACTTCATAGTAAGGCACTTCGATCCCCAAGTCCCCTCTTGCCACCATAATGCCATCACATGCTTTTATGATCTCATCGATGTTCTCAACCGCATCGAACTTTTCGATCTTTGCAAAAAGTTGCTGAGTCCCACCATGTTCGTCTACGATCGCTCTTGCATTTTGCATGTCAGATGCATTTTGAACAAAAGAGATAGCCATAAAGTCTACATCATTTTCTACACCCCAAAGCATATCTTTACGGTCTTTTTGAGTCAATATATCTATACCAATATGTGTGTTGGGGAAATTAATACCTTTGTTGGAAGAGAGTTTTCCGCTGTTTTTGATCACGGTCGTAACAGCACCATCTACCCCTATCACTTCTGCACGGATATTACCATCACAAAGATAGATCTGCTCACCAATTTTCATCTTAGTCAAGATCTCTTTTTGGTTAATACTCGCCACATAATGTCCCTCGGAAGACTTCTTTCCTATAATATCATTATAAACAAACTCTAAAATATCACCATTTTTTAAAAAGAAGTGACTCTCTAGCTTACCTACACGTATCTTAGGACCACTGATGTCTTGCAAAACACCTACAATGAGACCTGTGTTTTTCATTGCTTGGCGTATGAGTGTCAAGACTGCAGTATGGTACTCGTGACTACTATGAGAGAAGTTCATACGAAAGACATTGACCCCGGCAAGGATCATCTTTTCCAACTGTTCAAGTGTATCTGAGGCAGGGCCAACTGTTGCGAGTATCTTTGTACGTTTTTTCATCTCTTAAAATCCTTATGATGATACTAACATGTATAAGCCACAATTTGATTACTAAAAGCATTCGAGCATATTCAAATCAAAGCTGCGAGACAATAAGTCACACCCAAACACATTTGTGCTAAAATCAACGTTACATACGATAAAGGATGATGATGCGTCTAAGTATAGATGAGTATGCAAAACGATTTGAAGTACCCATAGCTACTGTTCACGCCAAGTTGCGCAATAAAGAGTTGAACTACACTATTGATAATGGTCTGGTCTACATATTGGTGAGCAGTGAACCGCAGACTAAGCCAAAGACCTCTGTGGGTACCATCATCGCCCTTTACCAAAAAGAGAACCAAGAGCTTAAAGATAAGATCGCTGAACTCGAACACAAGGTCGATCGCCTGATCGATGATAAAGAGCAGATGCTTAAAGAAGAGCGCAGCCGTATTGAACATCTCTACCAAAGTAAAGATGAGCAGCTTAAAACTGTTTTAGAACTCATCAACACCAAACTGCAACTTTCAGCACCACTCCCTGCAAGATCTGAACCGGTTGAAAGTACGATAGAAGGGATCATCAAAGAAGAGCAACAAGCGCCCCTCTCTGCTTCTGAGTCATCACATAAGATCGCTTTACGCAAATACCTTAAAAACATTGGCTTAGAGACTATGGAGCGACGCATTATTAAAAGACGTTTTGCCGGAGCATATGGAAGCGACATCAGAATACTACAGCATAACGGTGAGTTCTATCTTGACTTGAGCCGATTTGACTATAGTGATCTTTTAAAGATCCCCTAACCCTTTTTTCAACACTTTTTTCCTTTTATAACACTCAGATCTACCAAAGTATGTCCTTCTCAAAGAGAGCTGCCATTTCTCTTTTAACTTAATCCTAAAAAGTGTATAGAAGCCCCATCCTGACGATGTTTGTGAAGATTTATTGCTTTTTTTAGCGATTTCAATCTAAATATCACAAAAAGAAGAAAACTTTAAGCTTAGAGAGTATAAAGTAATCATAGTTGAATCATAAAGCCCCAGTTATAGGGGAGTTTTTGATGTCAAACATCTTTATAAAGGGCATTTCGTATGAATAAAGCACAATTCGTTGAACTCGTTCAAAAAAACGGCGACTACAAAACTAAAGTTGAGGCAGAGACTGCAATCAAAGCATTTACAGAAGCTGTAACAGAAGCACTAGTTGCTAAAGAAGACATCTCTCTAGTAGGTTTCGGATCTTTCGTTGCTACACTTCAAAAAGGTAAAAGCGGTAAGGTTCCAGGAACTGATAAAACTTATACAACTCAGGACAAAATGGTTCCTAAGTTCAAAGCAGGAAAGTCTCTTAAAGACCGCGTTGCTGCTGGCAAATAGTCACCCTTTTCGTCACGCTAACGCGTGACACCCTCTTCCCAAAAACTTTTTTAAACCCACTATAACTTACATTATTGATCTTCTAAAGAGCAAGAGCGCTCGTCAACAGAGGAGGTAAAGAAGCCATCCTGGGATGTTACGCAAATTTGCACGAATGAAGAGTAATAAGTACTATTCTAGTTAGGTAATTCAAACTTCTGGATTCCGGTTTTTGCCCGAATTTAATAGGCGAAGCAAAGTAAAAGATGACGATAGCTCATCTAAAGAAGTAACTGTACGCATAAAAGTTTCAGAAGTGGTGTGAGTTGTGCCGGGCGTGAACCCGAAGGCGTACATCGGTACGTTGAGAGGTGAACCCCGGTGCAAATCGCGCCGCAGCTAGAACTTTTAAAAGTGGTATTCGGCACCTACTGCATAATTCGTGATATTTTCACCGATCACCGTATAGTCTACATAAATATCCAAATGATCCATCACCGTATACCCTGCCCCAATACCTGATGAAAAAGTAATATTACGTGAATTGACAATGTTATCATTAGAGTACTCACTTTCTGCTCCACCCAAGTTAGGAAAAATAACACCAAAACGTGGTTTTACATAGATAAGTTTTGTCACAGGAATACGATAAACAGCATACGTTGCTAAAGTTGCCACATTTACCTTATCACGATCCATATTTCCTTTATAATTAACCTTAGGATCTACTAATGATTTTGTCAACTCTATCTCAGCGGCAAAACCTTCCATTAAAGTATCAAGGGTCATCCCACCACGTAGAACAACACCAAGCCCCATTTCCCAATCTTGAGAATTGTTTGGAACTGCTTCAAAAGCCATTCCGCCACCAGCGTAAAAACCAACCTCTGTTGCCATAACATTTGCACTTAAGAGAGATGTTGCTAAAAGTGTGTAAAACCATTTTCTCATATTTAATTCCTTGTATCATCTAAAAATCTAGTCGAAATCATAACATAGCTTTGCTATAATAAGTCAGTTTGATAAGCTTATGGAATAGCTTACACCCTATTTTTGTACCTTGGAGATTAAATGAAGTTTTTTATTGCCCTAATGTTTTCCCTATCTACACTTGTCTTTGCAGACCTGCACGATACACTTACCCAGAACGCAACCCCTAAGGTGCAAAAGCCTATCGTTGTCTTAGAGACTACTCAGGGGACTATAGAGATAGAACTGCGTCCTGACTATGCACCACTCGCAGTAGAGAACTTCACAACCCATGTTAAAAATGGCTACTACAATGGTCTGATCTTCCACCGTATTATCAAAGACTTTATGATCCAAGGGGGAGACCCTACCGGAACAGGCCGTGGCGGAAGTTCTATATGGAACAAACCTTTTAAAGATGAGTTCGCTAAAAATGTCACCTTCAACCGTACCGGCATCTTAGCCATGGCCAATGCCGGTCCGGGAACCAACGGAAGTCAGTTTTTCATCACTACCGCACCCACGCCATGGTTAAATGGCCGTCATACCATCTTCGGATATGTGGTTAAAGGTCAAGATGTTATTAACAAGTTAAACAATGTCGCGACTTCTGGTCGTGGTGGTGGAGACCGCCCTGTAGAGAAACAAGAGATCATCAAAGCTTACATCAAGTAAGCCCTTTTCATAAAATATATTTAAATAACTAAAGCGTTTTGAACCTTTAGTGCTTGCACATGTTCTTGCACATCGTGCACCCTCAAGATCCCCGCACCATTTTTAGCTGCTGCCAGATGCAAAGCAAGTGAACCACCTAGACGTTCTGAAACGTCAGAAGGGTCGATCTTGTCTATAAGAGACTTACGACTTGCACCGATCAAGACCAATTTTCTAAGGCGAAGAAAGTGCTCCAAATGGGTAATGAGCAGTAGGTTGTCCTCTAGTGTCTTACCAAAACCGATGCCAACATCTAAAATGATGTTTTTGATCTCATAACTATGTGCCTTGGCGATGCGTTTTTGAAAAAAGGCATAGACCTCATCTAAAACATCATCATATACAGGAGCATCTTGCATGGTCTCTGGACGCCCTTTCATATGCATAATGATCGCTGTAGCATCAAAGGCTGCGATCACTTCACACAAACGGTCATTTTCAAGTCCACGAATATCATTGACCATATGAAAACCCCGCTCTAAAGCATACTGCGCCACTTCAGGCTGATAGGTATCAATGCTGAACTTGGCCTTTTGTAAAAGTGTACTCTTTTCCAGCAGATCGATAATAGGCCGAACCCGTTCCAGCTCCTCTTCAACTGAGACCTCAAGAGAACCAGGACGTGAGGAGACACCCCCTATATCAATGATCTCAGCACCATCATGTATCATCGCCTCAACCTGTTTCAAGGCGGCATCAGCCTTAAACCGACTGCCGCTAAAAAAACTGTCATCATTGGCATTGATGACGCCCATGACCTGACAGTGCCGTGGTTTTTCTGTTTTTAAGATGATCTGGAGTTGATGGGCGACTGCTTTAAGTCCATAAGGTTGACTCAGCTCCTTATGACTCAAGATCTTAAAATGTTTTTTAGACCCTATCAGCAGACAGTCCACAAACTCTTTTTTCGCCATAACCGTGCCTTTGGGTACCGCGAGATCAGCACCTATGGATAGCGCATCTTGTTTTAAGACATTGGCACCTGCAGATGCCAAACCTTTAATACTGACGATATAGAGTTGTGCTTTAGCACTCATGATGTTCAAGCCACCCGCATCAACACCGATCTCTCTTAGATATGCTCTGACATCAATACCTATGTTGAGTTGTTTAACGACCACGAGAGACCTTTAAAAAGCTCATAAGCAGTGTGACCAGAACTGTCTGGAGTCTGGCGTTGGCATTGATCAGTTTAAAACTGCGTTCAAAGTTTCTGATCTGTTTTTCACTCAGGGCCAACCTGTCTACAACAGTTGCACGGTGGTAGAGTGACTCTATCAGTGTCTTTGCCTCATGCTTGGCAAGACGCTCATGTGCTTTTACAAATTCAAAAAGTGTAGAGAGGTTTAAATGGCTCAGATCGATGTCCAAGGCCTTAGGTACCATAACACTTTTTTCTTGCACTGTGTTCAATCTTGAGCGCACGGTA
>JALWKG010000123.1 GCA_027081565.1 Helicobacteraceae bacterium | reverse complement strand
ATTATAATAACTTAGGTGGCGCCAAGTTGGTTGTCTCAGGCTATGCGGGGCTTTTCGATGTGAATTGTCATGCACAGATGCAAAAAAGATTGGCCATAGCACTGGGTGTGGATGCAGATGATATCATTACCTTTGATACCACTCAAGATACAGAGCAGGAGGCTTATGAGATGAAAAAGCTGGTTGGTACTGCGCCTTTTGTTTTAGTGACAACAGCCTCTCATATGCCAAGAGCTTATAAGATCTTTACCGCTATAGGGCTGCACCCTATTGCTGCACCTACGGACTACCATGTTCGGGGCGACAGTGAATGGTTACATATGCCTCGAGGGGGTGCCTTACGTGGAAGTGACATCGCTTTTCATGAATATTATGGATTAATTTGGGAGTGGCTTAAAAAATGGTAATGAACTTTTTTGGTATTTTAGAACGTATCACACGTTGGGTGGGTTATCTTGCCGGTACGATCTTGGCACTGCTTGTGTTGTTGGTTGTTTATGATGCTATGATGCGCTACTTGTTTCAGTCAGGTTCGGTCGCTCTGCAGGAGTTGGAGTGGCACCTTTTCGATATCGTCATCATGTTAGGTATCGCCTACACGCTGCAACGTGCGGCTCATGTGCGAGTCGACATCTTTTACGAGCAGTACTCTGTTAAGATGAGAAGTGTTGTAAACATGGTGGGTATCATCTTCTTTATTCTTCCTTTTTCTCTTTTGATCATCTATGTAGGTTTTGACTTTGTTATGATCAGTTTTGTCCAGATGGAAGCTTCATCGGACCCAGGCGGTCTCTCTTACCGTTTTTTAGTCAAAGCATTGATGCCATTGGCCTTTGCACTGTTGATCCTCCAAAGTGTGAGTGAACTGTTTAAAGAGTGGACGATTCTAAAGGGTGTGAAATGATAGCCTTAGCAATGTTTGTAACCGCACTGTTTTTACTTTTAGTAGGTATCCCTGTGGCCTTTGTCTTTGGAAGTGTTGCTTTGATGTTCGCCATTTTCATTCCTGACATAGGGCTGGATGTCTTTAACTTACTGCCGTTTAGGGTCTTTGGGATCATGAGTAATGCGACTTTGATGGCAGTTCCTCTCTTTATTGCTATGGGGCTTGTTTTAGAGAAGTCTCAGATGGCAGAGAAGTTATTGATCTCAATGAGTCGTGCGCTTCGAAGTGTACGTGGCGGTTTGGCCATCAGCGTTGTTCTTGTTGGAGCACTTTTGGCCGCCTCTACGGGTATCGTCAGTGCTTCTGTCGTGATGTTGAGTGTCATTGCACTGCCTCTGATGTTAAAAGCAGGGTATGATAAAGGACTTGCGACCGGAACTGTGGCTGCTAGTGGTACACTTGGACAGATCATTCCGCCATCCATCATCTTGATCATCTTAGGGGATGTGATGAGTGTAAGCGTGGGAGAGCTCTTTATGGGCGCTGTTTTACCGGGTCTTTTACTTGTAGGACTCTATATCGCCTATATTATCATTGTCTCATGGTTAAGACCTTCTATGGCACCTTCTAGTGATGAGATAGAGCCTATAGGCTTCTTTGAGCTTGTACGTGCTGTGGCACCACCACTGATGTTGATGATCGCAGTCTTGGGTTCTATATTTGCAGGTATTGCTTCGCCTACAGAGTCAGCTGCTTTTGGTGTTATCGGTGCACTGATCTTGAGTGCAAGTAACAAAACATTGGATTTTGAGATGATACGCTACGCGATGCTTGAGACTGTAAAACTCAGTGGAATGATCTTTATGATCCTCATTGGTGCGACTGCCTTTAGTCTGGTCTTTAACGAACTTGGTGGTACCGACATGGTCTTGGAGTTTTTTAGTGAAGACATAGGAGATGTCTGGATCTTTATCGGGGTATCGATGCTGGCCATATTTATTTTAGGGTTTTTTATCGACTTTATCGAGATCTCATTTATCATCGTACCGATCTTAGTGCCGGTAATGGACGCTTTTGGTATTGACCCTATTTGGTTTGCTGTTTTGATCGCGATGAACTTACAAGCTTCATTTTTAACCCCGCCATTTGGGTTGGCACTCTTCTTTTTGAAAGGGGCGGCACAAAAAAGTGTGACGACATTGGAAATCTACAAAGGGATCATCCCTTTTATTCTTTTACAAGCCTTGGCCTTGGGTCTTGTTGTGATGTTCCCTGACTTGGTGTTTGCGTTTATTTAAAGTACGGGTGTTAAGTATTAGCAGTTGGGAGATTGTGGAAACAACAAAGTGTATGTTTTAAAAGTGTCAAGAGCCACATATGCTTTGCTCTTCGAACCCATGACTTCACTCTTGGCTATATAAGACGTTAATGGGTGATCTTGATCTCTATACGTTTGTTAAGGTAGTTAGCGGCTGGGTCGTTTTTATCTGCGATCGGTTCACTCTCGCCACGTCCTTCAACACTGATACGATCTTCAGCTACACCATACTCTATAAACAGTGCTTTGACTTCATTGGCACGCTTAAGAGAGAGCTCCTTATTAAAGGCACGACGTCCTTTGGTGTCAGTATGTCCAATGATCGTGATCTTGCTCTGCTCTTTTTGAAGTTCTAGTGCATATTGTTTAAGAACATCTTTTGATTCATCATCAAGTGTGTATGATCTAAAAAGGTAAGGGACAAACAACGTAAGTGATTTGACCTTGTCATGCTTATCACGGACAAGTACCTCTTGTTTACTTTGGGGAGCTTCTGTAAGGTTGTGGTCTGCTTTGGTGATGTAGACAGGACTTTCTATTATGTTCTTTTGGTGAAGGGGTTTTGTAGTGTTGCCTTCTACAGATACTATACTAATATTATCTTCAACAGGTTCTGCAGTTGTTGAGACTATTGTCGGTGTGTTGTCTTCGTTTCCAAATGCGATATTGACACCGGCAAAGACTAAGATATTACTTTTTTGCAGGTTCTGAAGGCTCATCGATGCTTCGAGTTTTATAGAGACTTTATCAGCAACATGAAGTTTAAGACCTGCTCCGGTACCAAGAACATAGGTATTTGCCCCAATAGGAGCATTTTTATTAATATACTGATACCCCAATCCTGCTTTGACAAAAGGTGTTAAAAGGGCAGTATATTCCAAGTCATAGACGCCACTTAGTAAAAGAAGCTGACCTGTGACCTTACTCTCATCTTCATAAAGTTTTATACTAGGTGCTACAAAGTATGAGATCTCAGGTTTTATGGGAAAGTCCAGGTCATTATATTGAAACTGCACACCATACATCATACTTCTCTCTGCACCAATAGATGTACCGTTTTCTGAGAGACCTATGACGGGAGAGATTTCATATAGATACATCTGTTCAGCATAAAGAGATGTGAGACAAGTAAGAGTAAGTATAAGTTTGCGCATAAATTTATTATACTCCAAAGTGCTGTAAATATATTGATTTTAGACTGAAATCATAAAAAGTACCTATGATAAAAGGAAATAACTTAGTACTCATTAGTGAGAAGGATTATAACACGCCGGTTCTTTTCCCTGCCTAATGCTGTTGTGTTGTCTGCAACAGGATTGATCTCACCAAGGCCTTCTATGGTGATACGTTTGGGGTTGACACCATCTTGGACAAGTTGTGTTCGTACGGCATTGGCACGTTTAATGGAGAGTGTGGCATTAAAAGCACGCGAACCTTTGTCATCAGTATTACCGACAATGGTGATTTTTTTAGCTCTGTTTTCTGTACTGTTAAGTGACTCTGCCGCATTTTTGAGAGATGCTTTAGAGTCATCTGTCAATGTCGCTTTTGCGTACTCAAAACGTATCTTATGTGGAGAAAAAAGTTTTATTGGTGTTTTTGTTACAGATACAGACACAGGTGCAGGTGCCGCCAGTTGGATGACCTTAGGACAAACTTCACACTCTTTTTCAGGTGGTCGTTCTACATACTTTCGTCCGAATTTAAAGTTTAGTCCACCCAAAGCCAACAGGTTTGTATGTTCTTTCCCAACAGTGAGTAGTGCTTCGAATTTCAAAGCCCAGCGCTTACTTATGTGTAGTTTGAGACCACCACCGACATCTGCGAACGGAGAAGAGGGTGGTGACTTTGGTACATCAGAAAAACTTTGGTATCCGACACCCGCTTTGACATAAGGATTTAACAGTTTGGTGTAAGGGATATCATAGACACCGTTTCCCATTATAGAGACATAACGGGTATGTGAATTGGTAGCATCATCATAAAGAGAGATGTTTTGTGAATAGATAAAAGAGATCTCAGGTCTAATCGGAAAGTCCAAACCATCATACTGAAACTGAATATCATAGGCGAGACTTCTGTTGATGTTCTGATTAAAACCGTTTTCAGAGTCACCTATTAAAAATGAGACCTCATTGATATACTCTTTCTTCTCTTGAGCATAAAGAGATAATGATAAAAAAGCGATCAAAAAAAGTTTATACATATAGTATTTCTTCTGCCTTGGAGTAAGTATATTAAATAACACTTTATTATAACAGAAATATTACAAAAACATCTAAATAATACAATAACAGCGAGATACTATCTACAATCAATAACTTTGTTATACTACGTACTGTAAACAGATGAAATAAGGTGTGAATATGTTAGATAAAAAAGATATCTTATATGCGCCATGGCGCAGTGATTATGTAACTCATGAAAAGATACAAGGGTGTGTTTTTTGTCATATCTCAAGTCAAAAAGATGATGATGAAGAACTACATGTATTGTATAGAGACAGGTACTGTTTTGTTGTAATGAACCGTTACCCTTATACACCCGGGCATTTTATGATTATCCCGCATCATCATACAGATGCATTAGAAGAGCTAAAGAGTGAGACATGGTTGCACATGAGTGCTTTGGCGCAAAAGGGAGTCCATCTTTTAAAAGAGGCCTTTGGTGCGCAAGGTGTTAACATAGGCATGAACCTTGGTGGTGCAGCAGGTGCGGGAATAGCTGAACACATTCACATGCACTTGGTACCAAGATGGCGCGGAGACACCAACTTTATCAGCTCTATAGGTGAGACGAGAGTCTACTCCAGTGACTTTGAAAAGATTTATCAAAAAATATTAAAAGAGATACCAAATTATTTTAAAGAGAAGTAGTCGCTACTCTTCTGCTAAAAAAGTGAGTCAAAATGAGTGTATTACTAGAGTTTGCGATGTTCCCGACAAGTGCAGATGGTAGAGATGGGGCAGGGGTTTCGGCTTCTGTGAGTAAGATCATTGATATGATCGACAAAAGTGGTGCTGCTTACCAGTTAACACCTATGGGGACGATCATAGAGACGGAGACCATGCGTGAGGCTCTAGATATCATAGAGAAGTCTTATGAAGCCTTGGGTGAGTGTGAAAGAGTTTATTCATCATTAAAGTTTGACATACGAAAAGGTAAGTCCAACCGCCTCAAGACCAAAATAGCTTCTGTTGAAGGTAAAATAGGGCGTGAGGTGAAGAAGTAGACTAC
>JALWKG010000122.1 GCA_027081565.1 Helicobacteraceae bacterium | reverse complement strand
ATTAAGAATTTTTTTATCTATTTGAAAAACAAGCTACTCTCATAACCAAGATTTCTCGTTCCCAAGTTCTGAGACTGTAAAATAACTACATTTTCAGTCTCAAACATTATAGGTATAGAACGCATAGATCAAATATAGGCTTTATGAACTTGACCTACAATCTCTTTAGATATGAACAACTGGTAAGACTTAAAAAGATACAAATGTTATAAAAAAAGAGAGAACTTGATTGAGTATTCACTGTTTTTCATGAAGATTCAATCAATTTTTCAACATCAACGGTGGAAATCTCGAAAATAGAAATTTCAAAAAGAGTTATGGGTACTTTAGACTTATGGAAATGGGGTTTTTAGAGATACCATAAAATGTAAATATATTTTTATAATTATATAATAATATGATTAATTATGTTATTATTCAATATTAATTATTTACTTAAGGGGTCTCTGTGAAAATTTTTATTTTAATCTTAGGGTTTTTATCAACGTTATGGTCAGCTGAAGAGTACGTCAAGTTAGACCAGAGTTTAACAATGGAACTAAGGTGCATTATGGATTTGATAAAGATGGAAAGTATACGGGAGCATGGTAATGGTAATATCTATGAAAGATGTACAGCAAGTTTTTGATCAATTAATTTCTGAAAAGATTAAAAGAGAAGAAGCTGATCGTTGGGCATATGATAGAGTAAAAGCTTTTGATTCTAACTTGCTCGAGTTTCATCCTATATCAAACGAAGAACTTATTTGGGAGGCTATATCTTATTTGTATGGAATTGATATTCAAATTTCATCAGGTGAATATATGCATTCTATTGATGGTATAAAAAAAAATTTCGAGGAAAAGTGGAAAAATATCTGATGTCCATTATGTCAATGACCCAATCACTGAGAAATCTTATGACTTTAAATTTGTGAGTCATTAAACAGGGGTTGTCATGAGAGTAATATGTGTTAAAAATACTAGTGACTTAAAAGAGTATGTAAGCATAGGTAAAAATTATAATGTCTATGGAATCCTCGTAGGTTCAGTGCCCAAAATGTGATGAAGTGTGGGAGGTGAACCCAAATCATGGAGTATTGACTTGTCCTAATGCTTCATGTGGAATATTAGTAAATAATCCTTGCGCTCCTAAAAAAGAATGACTATTTTAATAAGATGATCTTAGTTTTGTCGGTGAGACTGGTACTCAAACATCTAGCATCGATAACCTTGACCTTGATCATCATGATCTCTTTACAGCACTTTCGGTTGTACCAGGGCTAAATATAGTTGTCTCGATTGCTGATGCAGGTTCATACCTTTACGAAGGGGAATACGTCACTGCTTTCACTATGTTGGGTGTCGGTATGATACCGGGTGGTAAGCTTGGGATGAAGATTATTGGTGGTGGGTTTAAGGCGACGAGACAAGGTGGATTGAATTTATTTAAATGGAAAGATCAGACGTCCATAACTAGTAAAGGATGGAAAGAAGGCGACCAATTCCTATTTTTATCTAATCAAGGTACAGTTAAAGGAAATTGGAAACAAAATAGTGGCGTGTTGAGAAAAGAAATGGGTAACGGTAATCCGATATTTGATTCTTTCCTAAACTCAACAAGCGGTAATCAAATACCAACAGGTGGTTTTTTAAATGCAGAACGAAAATTATTAGAATCCCGTGGATGGAGATTTAATAACGGAACAGGTTCATATCATCCACCTGTTCAATAAAAGGAGTTGTATTGATTGAAACTATATATAAAGAATTTAGTTTTTTAACTGATGAATACGGTTTTGAACGTGGTTTAATTGACAATTGGACAGTTAAGTATACTTTGCTTGATAAAAGTATTTCTGTGATCTATGATGGTAGCAGGTCGTATGAAGTTGATGTTTTGTTTGAAAAAGAAGAGGAATTAAATAGCTTTCATTTAAGTGAGTTTTTTCAATATTTTAATGAAAGTTTTCTATTAAGTTATATGATTAATGAGACATCAAATATAGAGTGTACAATGCATGATATATCGAAACATATAAAATCTCATATCTCTGAATATATAAATGACCCTCATATATTTAAATCTTTAGCTGAACAAAGAAAAATAAATTCTGATAAATATTATATTGACAATGAGTTGACCTATATTAGAGAGCAAGCTACAAAAGCATGGAAGCAAAGAGATTATATGAAGATTGTGAAATTGTTTTCTTCAAAACAACAATACCTTACTTCTAGTGAAGTCAAAAAATTAACTTATGCAAAAAAAATGCTTTCTTGAAAGTAAAGTACATTACGAACACTATCGTTTCGGTGGGAATATAGATGACAGTATTTTAGGGGTCCATTATAGTTCATACCTGTATGAAGGTGAATACGACACTGCATTTACCATGTTAGGTGTGGGTATGATACCTGGTGGTAAGCTTGGGATGAAGGTTGTTGGTAGTGGGTTTAAGACGACGAGACAAGGTGGATTGAATTTATTTAAATGGAAAGATCAGTATGGGAAGCAGAAGAGAGTATGAAAATAATTACATGTCCAAATCTGTCTTGTAAAACAGTGTTGAAAAACCCTCTTTGCATTGATATGAGCTAATTTAAAAAGGAATGATCATGGAAAAAATCTATCATCAATTTTTTGATCTGGCTACACTTAACGGTGAAATAACTCATCGTTTATTTGAAAGGAATAGATGATGAACTTAATAGATAATATATTGTCAAATGGTATATCTTTAGAACCTCTTGGAATTGATTCATGGGCGGAAAATAAGGAAAACATACTTAAGTCTATTAAAGAGTTAGAAAAAAATAATATTTTTATTTTAGGTGTGGATGTATATGAGTTAATAGACAATCATATATTTTATACTACAGATTCATGCTCATGTGATAAAATGAATAAAGAAACTGATGAAGAATATTTTCATCATTGTATTATAGAAGCACGTCGTTTTGTTGAAGAGTTTCCAGTTCTAGATCAAGGAGAATTTCTATTCTCCATAATCGCTTGTACATCTTTGGAACTCCAGAAGCTTTAAATTACCAGCCCTGCAAAACCACCTTAGTAGCATATGACCCATCTATTATCCTTAAAATGCGTCTTGTCATCAAAATCGCCGCATAACAAAAAAACTGCTACCATATCCACAAGCGATACATAATGTATCTACCCTAAACAATGAAGTGGTCATCATGTCCGAAGATATTACCAAACGTAAATACCAAATTCTGCAGTCACAATTTGGCCATAAAGCCTTTAGACCGCTTCAAGAGGAGGCGGTTGATGCTATTTTAGCGGGTAAAGACCTTTTGATGATCCTGCCAACGGGCGGGGGTAAATCACTCTCTTTTCAGCTTCCTACACTGTTGATGGAGGGTGTGACCATTGTCATCTCTCCTCTTTTAGCGCTGATGCATGACCAGGTACAGAGTCTGAAGGCACAGGAGATGCGTGCAGAGATGCTCTCTTCGATGCAGAGTTCTGAAGAGAGTGGTGACATCATACGCCGTCTTTATGCCAACGAGATCGACTTTCTCTATCTCTCTCCGGAACGTCTTAACACTGATGGTATGCGTAACATCCTTTCACAGATCAAGCTGAACTATTTTGTCATCGACGAGGCCCACTGTATTAGTGAGTGGGGACATGAGTTTCGCGGCGACTACCGTGCCCTCTCTCAGCTAAAAGAGCAGTATCCTCATGTCTCAGTGGCTGCTTTTACTGCGACGGCTACAGAACATGTACGTCATGACATTGTCCGAAACCTGCGACTTGAAAATGCTACCGTGCTGCAAGGGAAGATCTTTAGAGAGAACTTGCAGATCACAGCGAAACACCGCATTAAAGATGGTTACGACCAACTCAGCGGGTTTTTAGATGACCATAAAGAGGAGAGTGGGATTGTTTATGCTTTTTCTCGTAAAAGTGTCGAAGCTATCGCTGCCCATCTACAGAAAAAGGGTTACGCCGCTGCGGCATATCATGCTGGGATGCCCAGTGCACAGCGCAACAGTGTTTTTCATGACTTTGTTCATGATGAGGTAAAGATCATTGTTGCGACCATCGCTTTTGGTATGGGGATCGATAAAAGTAACATTAGGTTTGTTGTTCATATGTCACTGCCAAAAACACTTGAAAATTACTATCAGGAGATCGGTAGAGCAGGGCGTGATGGTGATCATGCAGATGTCGTACTGCTCTTTAGTGCGGCTGACACCATACAGCAGAAGCGTTTTGTGGAGATGAACGATGGAGATCTTCAGTACAAGACACATTTACTCGAAAAGCTAGCGACCATACAGCGTTTTGCCAGCAGTGAAACCTGCAGACACCAGCAGTTGGCAGCCTATTTTGATGATACCCTAGAGGCATGTAAAGATAAGTGTGACAACTGTCTTGAACCTGACCACGAAAAAAAAGATATCTCGACTGAGGCCCAGATGTTACTCTCCACCGTGTACAGAACAGGACAGTCTTTTGGTAAAAACTATCTCATCGACATCTTAAGAGGTTCTAAAGAGCAGAAGATCCTCTCTAGTGGCCATGATGCACTTTCTGTTTATGGAGTAGGGGAGAAGCTAAGTAAAAAGCAGTGGTTTGTAGTGATAGACCGACTTTTAGAGGTAGAGGCATTGGGTGTCAATGAGCATCAGGGTCTGGTCTTGACAGAGAGCGGTCTGAAGATCTTAAAAGGGAAAGAGAAGCTGCTTATTCGCAGTGAACGTCTCAACGTCAAAGCTAAAACGGTCAAAAAAGCAGCACCAGAAGCCTTCGACTACGATACCGAACTCTTTGAAGCCCTCCGAGCACTCCGCCATGAGATCGCCCAAGAGAACAATGTTCCTGCCTACATTGTCTTTGGAGACAAAACGCTTAAAGAGATGGCGGCTAAAAACCCACAAAGTAGAGAGGAGATGCTTCAGGTCGGTGGTATAGGTGAGGTGAAGTTTGAGCGTTATGGAGAAAAGTTTTTGACACTGCTGCAGCAGTAAAAGAGTGTAAGGAGATTTTATGTATACCAAAGAAGAGTTAGAGATTGTTGAGTATATTGAAAATACCAATCCTCAAAGCGTACCTGACAAAGATCAAAAGATTCAAGTACTGAAAAATGCAGTATCACAAAAATACAACAAACGAAAAGCGATCAACATCAAAGTTTTAGAAAGTGATCTTGAACGTATTAAAGCTATAGCACTTCAAGAAGGAATGCCATATCAAACTTTGATCAATTCAGTATTACACAAATTTGTGACGCACCAATATCAAGAGACGAAAAATGCTAGCTAAGACTCTCTACTTTTAATATACTCTATGACCTCTTGGTCGTTGCCTCTGAAGACAACAGGGATAGGGCTTTTCTCTATCTGGTAGTCATACATAGGGTCGTAGTAGTCTGTGAGTAGACTCTCTACCCAGACTTTATGGGCTTCAAGGTCTCCACTCTGTTTCTGCTCTT
>JALWKG010000121.1 GCA_027081565.1 Helicobacteraceae bacterium | reverse complement strand
GAGAGAAGCGATAGACAAAAAAAGTTGTACAATACTTTCAAAGGATTATAATGGGGTTTGAAAGTTTAGAACACAAGATGGTACAAAGTGAAGACGGAAGCTTTACAGCCTACAGTACGGCTTTTGATGAGCACTATCACTCCACTAGAGACGGTGCACTGCATGAGTCTTTGAGTAAACATGTCATACCCGCTTTAAGACACCACCAAAACAGAGAAGAGATCACCATCTTGGACATCTGTTTTGGTCTGGGTTTTAACACATTGGCCACACTCTATTATCTTCGTGAACACAAAATAGAGAAAAAGATCCGTATCTACTCTCCAGAATTTGATGCAAGTTTGATTACTTCGTTGACAGATTTTAAGTACCCAGATATATTTGCACCTTTTTTACCCATCATCGAGGCTTTAAGTAAAGAGCATATCTATGAAGATGAGAGACTCTATATAGAACTCTATATTGGTGATGCACGGGATTATTTGAGATCCTGCGATGTCAAGTTTGACATCGTCTATCAAGATGCCTTTAGTCCTGGCAGTAATCCAATACTTTGGACAAAAGAGTATTTTTCAGATATCGCAAGATGCATCAAACAAGATGGGATTGTGACGACCTACTCGATGGCTTTAAAAACACGTTTGGCACTCTATGAAAACAGTTTTAAGATCTATATCAACAGTGGTGAAGGACATAGAGATGCAACGGTGGCTTCACTGTCAGCTTTGGTGGGGTACCAAGAGGTTGATATGTCTCATAAGATCAGCTGTAATCCAGATGTACGTTCTTTACGTGACCATAATGTCTAGCAAGTTAGTGTGAGGGTCTCTGTGTCCCCTGTGCCTTATACAAGGTCAGGGTGTCAGTTGTTAGCGGTGCCCTTAATAAAGTGCGCTGATACGTTCGACTGTTTTCCAGTCCAAGGCACTCTTTTTATGGGTAAGGATATGTTCTATATAGCGTGCAAACATATCGGTCTCTATGTTGACCTTACTGCCCACACGGTAGCTTCCAAAAAGGGTCTCTTTCATGGTAATGGGAATGATGGTCAGACGAAATGAACTTTCAAAGATCTCATTGACCGTCAGACTGACACCATCAATAGTGATAGAGCCTTTAGGTACGATATATGCCATGACGGAAGGTTCGACCTCGACAAAGACATCATAAGAGTTCCCACTGTTGGTTATCTGAGTAATGGTTCCTATGGTATCTACATGCCCTTGAACGATATGACCTTCAAAACGATCCCCCATCATCATCGCAGGTTCTATGTGGACTTTGCCTTTGAGTTGATCGAGTGCGATATGGCTCTGGGTCTCAGGAGAGAGTTCTACACTAAACCCAGTAGAGGAGCGTGCGGTAACACTAAGGCAGACACCGTTGATAGCGATGGAGTCACCCATCTCTGGTTGGTAAGTGGCTTGGAGGGTGAGTGTGTTGTTAGCGAGGCTTTTAACGGTAGCCATCTCACGAATAAGACCTGTGAACATTTAAATCCCTTTATCTGACATTAGAAGACGATTTTTCCATCTTCTTGCAATCCGCTTATAATGTTTTTTGCTTTTTCATGACCAGCGTAAGCCGCTTTTCGGCAGAGATCCAAGGCTTTGTCATGGTCTTCTTCTACGCCCATTCCCTGATCGTACATCAAGCCCAGGTTGTAAAAGCCTTCGGCCAACTCTTTGTCAGCAGCACGTTCAAAACAGATAAATGCGCGGTGGTAGTCTTTATGAACACCATGGCCCTCTTTATAAAGTGCACCAAGGTTGTTAAAAGCCTGAGCGTGACCGCGTTTCGCAGCTTCTTCGTACCAAAAAGCAGACTCAGAGTAGTTTTGTAAACAACCCAGTCCACGTTCTAACATCAAAGCGACCTCATACATAGCAGGAGGCACCTCTCTTTCAGCGGCCTCCAAGTAGAGTTCGTAGGCTTTAAACTGGTCATGTGTGACACCGCCGACACCATTACTGTAGAGTATAGCCAGGTTAAAAAGGGCATAGGGCTGTTTCTGCTCGGCAGCTTTAAGATAGTATGCCAAGGCCTTTTCATCTGACTTCTCTACACCAAAACCATTTTGGTACATAAAAGCAAGTGAGGTCATAGCGGTGGCATCACCACTCTCTGCAAGCGCTTCGTAGAGTGTAAAGGCTTTTTCATAGTCTTGAGCATTGTAAGCATTGTGTGCTTGTTGTATCATAGTTGTATCTCGATATTATTAAAGTATGCAATAGTAGTAGTTTTGGGGTTAAGAGGGACTAAAGTGTGAAAGTTAATAGACAAATAAAAGTACGTATTTTTATCTTCGAACTTTACGATCACCTCGGTTGGCCTCTTTGCGTTTGGTGATAAGTGCTTTTAAACGCTCTTTTTCAGAGAGCAGGTCTTTTCTGATGAGGTGATCACTTCCCCCATCAACATCGGGGTCATAATACATTACTTCAGGAACATACTCTTTAAAAAGTTCTTGCGCAGACTGTTTTTTCTCCATAAGCGGCTCCTGTTGGTTTGTTTGTACAATTCTAAGATGTAAGGACTTATAAAAGTTATAATTCTTGTGGCAAGTCAAATTATTTTAGGCAAAGATAGCGTAAAGTGTCATTATGAATCTAATACTATTTATCCATATCTTATCTGCCACCGCCTGGATAGGTGGCTCACTCTTTCTTTTTGCATTAGGCATATTTCTACGTGACAAAAATGCTCAGGGTGATGTCTATGGACATATCGGTCCCATCTATGGTTATTTTGAGACCTTTTGGCTGCTGTCTCTCCTTGCTACAGGAACTACTATGTTTTTTCATTTTGGTATTGATGATGTGATGTTATATGCGCCTGACTCAACTTTGGCACTGGAGATGACCCATAAACTTTACGCAGTGGGCTTGATCTCTCTCTTAACGATCATCCACATGTCAATAGCCTTTAAAGTCCATAAAAAAGACCGCTCCAAAGGACAACACATCATAATGAGAGGCAGCTCACTACTGATCTTTATTTTAAACATAGTGATCCTTTGGCATGCCATAGGGGTACGTTCTTCATTGTAAGAGTTAGTATATATGCGTCAATATATCTGTATAGAGTGTGAGTATTTACTTGTGGATTTGGTTGGACAATAGAATAAAAAGGTGAGTGTTTTAAGGGAGCTCACAAGGCAGAGTGCCAAGTGATATGAAGTACTACTTTTTAACTTCTAAAAGTTCAAGTTCAAAGATAAGTACAGAGTTAGGTGCGATCGCTTGACCTGCACCACGCTCACCATACGCAAGATCAGCAGGAATAACAAGTTCCCATTTACTACCAACCTTCATTTTTTGAAGTGCTTCCGTCCAGCCTGGGATGACACCATTTACAGGGAAGGTTGCTGGCTCACCACGTTGCACTGAAGAGTCAAAGACCTTACCATTGATCAATTTACCAGTATAGTGTGTGACTACTGTGTCTGTTGCAGTTGGTGTTGCACCCGTTCCTTCTTTAAGGACCTTGTACTGAAGACCACTTGGTAGTGTCACGACACCTGGTTTAGTTTTGTTAGCAGCTAAAAAAGCTTCGCCTTCGGCTTTGTTTTTTAGTGTCATCTCAGCCATCTGTTTTTGAGCTTTGGCTTGCATCTCTTGTTGAAATACCATCTTGGCCTGCTGCATCTCTTCATTGGTCATCTTAGGCTTTTTTTGAGCCAGTGCGTCACTAAGACCAAGTATTAAAGCGTCAGTATCAAGACTGTCTTTTGTCTGTGCCAACTGTGAACCGATCTGAACACCTATAGAGTAGCCAACTTTTTCCTGCTGTGTTGTCAAAGTAGTCTTTGTTGCCGCTGCAGGAGCTTTTGTAGCGCCTTTGTCTTCGTTACATCCTGTCATAGTGATACCAATAAGAGCGATTACAAGTGTAGAGAGATAGATCTTTTTCATGTTATGTTCTTCTTTCATATAGAATTTTAATGTCGGAAATATAACGAAAAATAATTAATAGAGGGTAATACAAGTGAAAACACTCGTATTTGTGACTATTCAGTGATGTATGAACAGCAGTAGTCAGTAGGTGCTTTGATGATGAGATCAAAAGAGCTATGGGCAGGAACTTCAAAACTACAAGGTACTGTTAGTGTTTTAAACTCTTTTTCATCTGGAAGACGAACTTCAAGCTCACCGGCCATGATCTCCATGATCTCTTTAAGTTCTGTACCAAAAGTGTACTCACCTGGGAGCATGATGCCTAGGGACTTTGTAGAGCCGTCTTCAAACTTTAGTGTGCGGCTGGTGACTTTGCCATCATAGTAGATGTTTGCAGCCTTGACGGCAGTGACATTTTTAAATTCGCTCATTTTATTCCTTTAATTTTTAATACTGGCAATAGTAATACTATTTACCTTTAAGAGGTTTGACCAACTGCTTGATCTCTTTAGGCAGATGGGCAAATGCTACTTCATGGGTTCCTTTAGAGCCTGGTTCCATACATTTAAGTTCAACTGCTTGTACCTCTGGCATATAACGCATAAGTTTCTCTTGCTTTTTGTCCATAGTAAAGATGACATTGTCCTGACTGTAATCAACACTCTTTTTCTTTCTTGCCATTATTGTCCATCCTCTTTTTTATAGATGCCCGTATCTGTAACATCGATCTTTGCCGCATCTTTCAAGGTGGTCAAGGCACGTTTATAGTTCTTTTTACTGAGACCAAAGACGCTGTTGATCAGGTCTGCATCACTTTTGTAGTTATAAGGAAGTGATCCACTGTTCTCTTCAAGAAGTTGCATGATCTTGTCTGTTGCGATGTCTGTTTTGGCAGCAGTACCTATAGGTTGTAGCGATATGTCCATGTTCCCATCTTTACGTACCAACTTCACAAAACCTTTTTTGATGTCACCCGCAGCGATATCCTCAAAGATCTCGTTGGTAAAAAGCATACCGGAGTAGGTGTCATCAACGATCACCTTATATCCCAGTGGTGTTCTTGCCATCACTAGAAGTTTGACAGGTCTGTTTTTGTAATAACCCTCTTCAACTTCATGAGAGAGGTACTGCTTGATCTTCTCGACACCAAGAAGTCTCTCACTCTGCTCATCTTTGACCACACGCAGTATACGTCTGTCTCCAACTCTAAAAGGGGTCTTCTGTCGGTTTTTGGGTACAAAAAGGTCTTTAGGCAGTCCCCAGTCCACAAAAGCTCCAAAGTCCGCAACATCAACGACTTCGAAAAAGCCAAATTCATCGACCATTGCCTTAGGTGTGTCTGTCGTAGCGACCAAACGGTCTTCGCTATCTGTATAGACAAATACTTGGATCTCTTGGCCTTCAGCCATAGTCTCAGTGACATACTGACCCGGTAGTAAGATGTCAGATTCATCTTCAGCCATCAAGTAGATGCCAGGTTCTGTAAAACGGTCTATTCTCAGGGTGTTAAGTTTCCCCAGTTCTATTTTTTCATTAATCATAGTGCAATTATAGCGGATTAGTTTGGGTAC
>JALWKG010000120.1:2396-5535 GCA_027081565.1 Helicobacteraceae bacterium | reverse complement strand
ACCTATGGCTTTACTGCCAGCAAAAAAGTGGGTAATGCGGTTGTTCGCAGTCGATCTAAGCGTCGAATGCGTGCCATCTTCAGAGAGCAGTGCCCCCATCTCAAAGATGGTACCTACATTCTGGTCGCTAAAGAGGCGTTAGCCTCGACCACCTACGAACAACTTCAATTTGATTTTACCAAGTTATTACAACGTGCAGGATGCATCATCAATGATCAAAAAAGTACTTCTTAGTCTTCTTACTCTCTATCAAAAGTTTTTTACCTTGATAGGTTATGGAAGTTGTCGTTATTACCCTACATGTTCAGAGTATGCACGGTGGCAATTTGAAGAAAATCCACTGCACGTCGCTTTTTACAGGTCTACACTTCGTATACTTTCATGCAACCAACTGTTCCCTGGAGGAATAGATTATCCACAAAAGCATAGGTTTTGCGAAAAACCTGTTGAAAAAGCAGAAGATTTAACTATTAATAAGATAAAATTTTGGCTCGTTCCATCTAAGAACAAAAAGATTTCTATCATAAAAAATTTCCAATTTAAAGGGTAACCCTTGTTAAACAATATGTCAGCTAACCAACGCCTAATTTTAGCCGTTGTTCTCTCTTTTGTCTTTTTTGTAGGCTATACTGCAATTTTTCCACCTGAACAGGTCAATGTTGAACAAAATGCTACGAGTAAGTCAGCTTCTCAAACTGCTACAACACAACAAAACAGCAGTAACCTTCCAAACACTACTATGAACCACTCTGTAGCTGCCGATGAGCAACTTGTCGCAGCAGACTCGAGCAGACTTGTTGAGATCAATGCAGCATCATTCAGCATGAGTATTGACACATTAGGTCGTATTGCATCAAAAATACTTAAAGATGAAAAGTATAACAACAAGGAGAACATTCACTCTGAGATGGTGGCGCAGGTAGGTACAAAACCTCTGCATCTGCGTTTCGCTGATAAAGCGATGAACGACGAGTCACTTACTACGCCATATACAACATCAGTACGTGAAGCAACGATAGAAGAGGGTGGTTCAGTTGTAGTGACGATGCAACAAAAACTGAGCAATCAGACTGTAATCAAAAAGATGACCATCTATGCTGATGGTCATTACGATGTGACGATCGACCTTGCTAACGATACCCGTTATTTTGTCTACCTGGGTCAGCATGTGAAGCGTGAAGGTCAGATGATGATGGCCGTGCATGGTGCTATGGTCTATTACGGTGACGGGTTGACAGAGATCATCGAAGATGAAGATGCAGAAGGACGTAAGACTTTTAATGATGTTCATTTAACATCATCTTTTGACCAATACTTTGCCTCTATTATCTATGGTTTGAATCCAGATGTTACCGTTACGGTCGATCGCGATCGTGAGAGCAACCCTGTAGTATATATCGATGGCAGCAAGCACTTTACTTTTAACGGTTATATTGGACCAAAAGAGTATAAGGTACTTAAAGCCATCGATCCTGTACTTACTAACGCGATCGAGTATGGCTGGTTTACATTTGCAGCGGCACCACTTTTCAAAGTCCTTTCATGGTTACATGGCATCTTTGGAAACTGGGGTTGGGCGATCATTGCGCTGACACTGATCATCCGTATGTTCCTTTTCCCGTTGACTTTCAAAGGGATGCTCTCTATGCAGAAGATGAAAGATGTAGCGCCTAGAGTTAAAGAGGCGCAAGCGAAGCATAAAGGTGATCCACAGAAAATGAATGCAGCGGTGATGGCGATCTACAAAGAAGAGGGTGCCAACCCACTGGGTGGCTGTCTTCCAATGCTGCTTCAAATTCCGGTCTTCTTTGCGATCTATCGTGTTCTTTTGAATGCGGTCGAGCTACAAGGTGCTGAGTGGATCCTGTGGGTGAATGACCTTTCACGTATGGATCCTTACTACATCCTGCCTATTTTGATGGGTGCGACGATGTTCTATCAGCAGCACATCACACCGAACAACTTTACAGACCCTATGCAAGAGAAGATCTTTAAGTACCTACCGGTTATCTTTACCTTCTTCTTTATTACCTTCCCTTCAGGGTTGGTACTTTACTGGTTTGTAAACAACATATTCTCTATTTTACAGCAGATGGTTGTCAACAAGCAGTTTGCAGCGATGAAAGCGCTTAAGGCTGCCAACAAGTCAGAAGGTAAGTAATTATGTTACAGATCGAGTCAAAAACATTAGAGAGCGCTTACTCTGAAGCGGCAGTACAACTAGAATGTTCCGTGACTGAATTAGAGGTCAAGATCGTACAACATCCAAGCCGTGGATTTTTAGGTCTTTTTGCTAAAAAAGCGATTATTGTTGTTCTTCGTAAAGAGATTCAGGAGCCAGAAGCAGTACGTGAAGATACTATTGCACAAAGAGAAGAGGTCTCTGCTCCTGTTTCAGAAGAGATTGATTATGATGACTCTGCTGAAGTATCAGAAGATTATGATGAGCATGTGTCACAACACCGCGTGCTTAACGAGACGATTCTTCCAACATCATTTGTGACAGATCAAGATGATGAAGATGAACAAAACGACTATATTGAAGATGTTATTGAAAGCATGTTTGACGATGAAGAGGAAGAAGAGGCCTTTGGAGACATTGATGATGTCGCTCTTGAGGTCAAAAGAGAGATCAATACACTCTTTTCAAAAACATGTTTTGAGTTAAATGAGATCGATGTGACGGTTTATGATGATAACACCTTGATGATCGACTTCAATGGTGCAGATGCGGCACTTCTTATAGGTAAAGAGGGATATCGTTACAAGGCTCTGTCCTACATGATCTTTAACTGGATCAATGCCAAATACGGCTATCAGTTACGTTTGGAGATCGCAGAGTTTTTGAAAAACCAGGAGGAGTCGATTACCCGTTACCTGGTGGGTGTTTGTGAAAACATCGATCGTGACGGTAAAGCGCAAACCAAGATCTTGGATGGTGTTTTAGTACAGATCGCATTGAAGCAGTTGAGAGATCAGTATCCGGATAAATATGTGGCGATCCGTTCGACGCGTGAAGGCGCAAAGTTCATCATAATAAACGGCTACAACAAGTATTAAAGTTCTAGCTTCGGCGCGATTTGCGCTGGAGTTCACCTCTCAACGCACACCAGTGCGTCTTCGGATTCACATCCAGGAC
>JALWKG010000120.1:0-2386 GCA_027081565.1 Helicobacteraceae bacterium | reverse complement strand
CTCCTTTGTAGAAAGGAATCCACGAATGAACACTATGAGACAACTCCTTCTTCAATTAGCTATAATTTCACTACTTATATATTGGGAATTTTTATGAACGCTACTATTACTGCTATTGCTACCGCTTTTGGGGTTGGATCTATTGCTATTATTCGTTTGAGTGGAGATCGGGCAGTGGAGATCGCTAAGGTCTTGAGTAGACGAAAGACACTTAAAACACGTTATGCCCATTTGACACCACTTTACAATGGTTCTGGTGAACTTATAGATGAGGCGATCACCATATATTTTGAGGGCCCTCGCAGTTTTACAGGTGAAGATGTGGTGGAGTTTCAGTGTCATGGTGGTGTTGTAGTTGCTCAGGAGATCCTGCAGGCGACTTTAGATGCTGGGGCAAGACTGGCTGAACCGGGTGAGTACTCTAAACGGGCCTTTATGAATGGACGTATAGACCTTACTGAAGCAGAAGCTATTGCGCAGCTTATCGAAGCTAAAAGCGAAGATGCAGCGAAGATCCTGGCCAAGCAGATGAAGGGCTCTTTACGTGAGTATGTGGAAGAGGTACGAGACCAACTGCTTCATGCTCTGGCGTATTCAGAAGTGACCATAGACTACGCAGAAGAGGACTTGCCTCAAGACCTTATAGAGCAGATTCAGGAACGCCTGAACACTATTAGTAAAAACCTAAAACGTACCCTTCAAGCGAGTGAAAGTCGTCAAGGTCTCATGCAGGGATTTAAGGTCTCTTTGATTGGCAAGCCAAATGTTGGAAAGAGCTCTTTATTAAACGCACTGCTAAATTACAACAGAGCGATTGTCAGTGAGATCGCAGGGACCACTCGTGACACCATAGAAGAACAGGTAAAGATAGGGTCACATATTATTCGTATTATTGACACGGCGGGTATAAGAGAAGCTGGTGATGAGATAGAACGTATCGGGATCGAACGTTCTATTGAGGCAGTAGAAGAGAGTGATATTGTGATCGCTATCTTTGATGGCAGTCGTGAACTAGACAGTGAAGATGAAAAGATCATCGAACTTATGAATGCCCATAAAGATGAGAGAGAATTCATCTGCGTAGTGAACAAACAAGACCTTGAACAGAAATTGAGTAGAATTAAATTAGAGGCCTTCGCTCCAATGGGTATCAGCGCCAAGGTTGATGGAACAGAACTTATAAAACGTCTAAAAAATATTATGGACCAGCAAAATGTCTCTGATGAGATGATGTTGATCTCTTCTAGACAGATTGAAGCTGTGAAAAGTACTCTAGTGGAGATAGATGAGGCCATAGAACCTCTAGGTGATCAGGACTTGGAGATCTTCTCATTTCACATGAACCAAGCCATCCATGCCATGGCTTCCATCACAAGACCTTTTGACAACGAAGAGATGCTGGACAAGATGTTTGGCTCGTTTTGTCTGGGGAAATAAGATGAAAGTTATAGCTATTGACTTAGGTCTAAAACGCATAGGTCTTGCTTATAGCGCCGGAATGGGCATCGTCACGCCATTAGAAGCAGTAGAACGTAAAAACCGCAACCAAGCCTCTGCAGATGTTAAAAAGGTCCTCTTGGAGTGGGAGGTTGATGCTGTTGTTGTTGGTATTCCCATTGGAGGAAGTTCTGAAGAGGAGATGAGTCGACGCGTGGCCCACTTTATGAATCTTGTAGATTTTCAAGGCCCAGTACATCATCAAGATGAAGCAGGAAGCTCTCTAGAAGCTGAAGCTATGATGAAAGGGCAGATGAAGTACAAACGTGACGGACGTGTTGACTCCATTGCTGCAAAAATCATTTTAGAACGTTGGTTAGCTAAAAAAAGTTAGATATTTACAAATACAATTGATGTAAACTTTATACTATATAGATAAAGGATTTACATGCGATATTTAGTTTATTTAGCAAGAATATTTGCCATTGTTATTGTTGGTATAAGTACGATAGGGTGTGAGAAGAAGAGTGACGTGTCTATGTCAAGTACCAGTGTCCGTACTTTTACAGGAGAGAACACCTCTTTATCTACGGGGCAGATTTCTGTATACTTCTCACCTTACGATATTGATCAAAAATACACACTGCGACTTTTTACCCCTACGGTCGAACCATTAGAAGGTGATGGAAAAAAAGATGTGGACTACAAGATAACGATCAATGCTGCCCACCTTTCACAGTGTGGGGTGGTGGTGAATAAACATGCGCAACACTATGGACCTTTTTATGTGGATGGATCAAGGGAAGATACAAGGTTTGCACGGATCACAGGGGTCTTGACATACAGTAAGTATGTGGTTGATGAAGATCAGGCACAAAATATCGTCAGTGATTTGTTAGACTATGATCTTACACCAGTCCAAGTACATTTGAGGCTGGCTTCTCGGATG
>JALWKG010000119.1 GCA_027081565.1 Helicobacteraceae bacterium | reverse complement strand
CGGAGTATCTCATACAGATGATCGACATCGATGTGACCTGCGGCTTCTATCCCTTCCAAGATAGCCATTCTTTGTGGTGTCACTTTGAGCGCATGGGCTTTTAATTGTTCTATGTAATTCATGATGTCATTATAACAGAGTAACTATAAAAATAATAATAACTAAACAATAAAAATTATTATTTAAGTTTAATTACTTTATACTTTCATCAACAAACAAAAAAAGGACGAAAAATGAAATATTTACTGTTATCAGTAGCTATGGGTGCCACGGTGATGGCATCACCGTTGGCCAAGCAGGCAAAAGATGCTGGTCTTGTAGCCATACCCGCAAAACATGCAGAAGTGATGAAGCTGGTGGACAACCCTAAAAACCATCTGACCCCGGAGAAAATAGAGCTGGGTAAAAAACTCTATTTTGATCCACGTCTTTCAAAAAGTGGTCTGATCAGTTGTAACTTCTGTCATAACCTTGGAGAAGGTGGAGATGATGGCGTAAGTGCAGCTATCGGTCATGGTTGGACAGCCAACCCGCATCACTTAAACTCTCCTACTGTTTATAATGCAGTTTTTGCAGAGAAGCAGTTTTGGGATGGACGCAGCCCTGACCTTGAGGATCAGGCAAAAGGACCAACACTGGCACCACCTGAGATGGCTGCGACGAAAGAACATATCTCTAAAGTCGTCAACTCTATGCCTGAGTATGTAGCAGAGTTCAAAAAAGCGTATGGCAAAAATGCTAAGATCGATTTTAACTCTATTACCGACACCATCGGTCTTTTCGAGCGCACTTTGGTTACACCATCACGTTTTGATGATTATCTGAACGGCGATGAAAAAGCGTTAAGCAGTGCTGAAAAAGAGGGTCTGAAAACTTTTATCAATACAGGTTGTGCCTCTTGTCACAATGGCATTGCAGTCGGTGGCGGTATGCAAGGTTTTGCACTGATCGCACCTTACAAATATGCCAAAGTGGGTGATTTTAAAGGTGACAAAAACAATATGGTCAAGACACCAACACTTCGTAACATCACGGAGACAGCACCATACTTTCATAATGGTGCTATTTGGAGTCTAAAAGAAGCGATCCAAGAGATGGGACGTATACAGCTTGGTGTGAATGTCTCTGATAAAGATGCTGCTTCGATAGAAACATTTTTGAAAGCATTGGAAGGTCGTAAACCAAAGGTGGATTACCCAATGCTTCCGGCAAGCAGTGCAACAACACCACGCCCCGACATAAACTAGTAACATCTTAATACAGTGTAAAGTCTCCGTAAGGAGACCGCTGACACTTTTATAAAAACTAAAAACTACTTATTGTGGACAGGTTACACCTTGAAAAAGTGTTTGAACTTGAACACAATATTTTTTAGGTACTTGAACGACTTTAGGATCTTTTTTAGGGTCTAACCACTTTATGATCTTAAAAAGGTCATCCTCTTTCATGGCAGAACATCCTGCTGTCGGGGTATCTTCAGACTTTCTAATGTGAAAAAAGATACAAGAACCTGCCCCTTTGACTGCGGCACTGTTGTGCTCAACGATAAGACCCATTTTATAAAGATCATCTTGGCGTCGCATCCACTCAAAACTTTTAGGTTGGGCCACGTTTTGGAGTGAGAGTATTTGGTTGTAGTGTTGTGAATTTACATCGTCTACACAGATAAGCTCTTTGTCTGCTTCAACATAAGGCATCTTTGTCTCTAGGGTTTTGGTGTAACCAAAGGCTTTAAAGATCTTAAACATACCAGCAGGGGCTTTGCCATCACCCTCTTTTTTTAAAGGTTCATCTACTCCATGAGTCAAGCCAGCTTCACCAAGACCCCATCCCAAACCATTACGACCGATGTTGACCGGAACACTTTGTCCTACTTGTAGGTACTGTTGATCTACTTTTTCATACCGCGTTAAGATGGCATGGGAAGCATTGAAATCGTTACTAATGATTAAGATCAGTTGCTCAGATGCTTCGGCTGAGAAAACACTTACAAAAAGAGGTAAAAAAAGTTTTGCTATTTGTTTCATATGTGGTACACTTAAATTAAGAATTTTTATTATTATCTCTTAAAAAGCGTAACGGCGCTTTTTTTAGAGGTCTCAATTATACAATGAATTTGGCTTAGGCTTTGGTGAAGGAAAATTTATGAATATCAAAATCCGTAAAGCAACAGAAAAAGATGCACCACTTTTGGCACAATCGATTTTAGAGAGTTCTCGATCAGGTAAAAAAAAGGGACTCTTTGATGTTGCCTTTGGGACAACCGACACGGCAACTGTATTGGAAAAACTTGAGAAACTGACTACCACCACCACAAAAAGCTATTGCCATTACTCTAATTTTTTAGTGGCATCAGTGGATGGCGTGGATGCAGGGTCCTTATGTGGGTATGAACCTCGTATTGCTACACACGAGATCTTTGCCAAAGCGATGGAGGAGTTGGGTTTTGATAACGGCTATGAAGCGCGACTCTCTTCGTATCGCTTAGTCGAACCAGAGTTCGATAAAAAGACTTTTCTGCTGGACTTCATGGCTGTAAAAGATGAATTCCATGAGTTCTCTGTTTTAAAAGAGTTGGTACAAAAAAGTCTTTTGACGGCACGTCTCAAGGGCTACCGTATTGTTCAGACAATGATAGAGATCGGTTCGGTGGAAGCTATTTTAGTTTATAAAAAACTGGGCTTTAGCGAGATCGATGAGCGTTGTAGTGAGTTTTACGAAGAAGAGTATGGGCGTCCTGGTATTGTACGTCTTCAGATTCATCTCTAGGAGACTCTGATCGAATACGGTATCTTTTCTCTTGCCGCACCTGTTACCGCTATTATCATGGCGCTTCTTACCAAGCGTGTATTTGTCTCTCTTTTAGCCGGTATCCTGGTAGGTGAACTTATTATCAACCATTATGACGTTATTCTGACCCTTCATGCCCTTTTGGACTTGGTGCTTCAACTCATGACAACTCCTTGGATCTTAAAAACATTTGGATTTATGTTGCTAATGGGTTCGGTGATGCACCTTATGGAACGTTCAGGGGGTATTAACGGTTTTGTCTATATGTTAAGCCATCAACTCTCTTTAGTGAAATCTGATCGTGCCGCACTTGTTTTAGTCTACATCATAGGTGTTGTCATCTTTATTGAGACCTCTATTACCGTGTTGATCGCAGGTGCAGTGGGACGACCTCTTTGTGATGCCCATGGTATCTCTCGTGCCAAGTTGGCATATGTCTGTGACTCGACCTCTGCACCGGTAGGGGCTCTTTTGATGTTTAACGGTTATGGCGCTTTGATGCTAGGTTTGATTACGGTGCAAATGAGTTTAGGTTATATGCAAGGCGAGAGCGTGGCATGGCTTTTAGATGCGTTGGTGTATAACTTTTACGCCATCTTAGCCTTGGTGTTGACTTTTATTGTTATCTGGTTTGGTATTGATATAGGTGCTATGAAAAATGCTGTGGTCAAGCATGAACGCAATGCTGTCCAAAAAGGGGGCAATGCATTTTATATGATCGCACCGATTGTTTTGATGATCAGTGGTGTGTTTATCTTTTTATGTATTACGGGATCTGGGAATATCTTAAAAGGAAGTGGTTCAAGCTCCATCTTCTATACGATGGTAATGACCCTTTTTGTTATGGGGCTTTATCTTGTCATTAAAAAAGTCCTTCCCTTTAAGGTTGTGCTTACAGAGAGTCTAAAAGGAATGCGTTCTATGGTAGGTATTACCTCTATTTTACTTTTTGCTTTTGGTATTGGTGAAGTGACCAGTCAGATGGAGACAGGGGTTTACCTGGCTTCGTATGTCAACGAAGTGCTTTCTCCTGCATGGTTAGCTGGAGCTGTCTTCTTACTGGCGGCTGTGATGTCATTTTCTACGGGAACGAGTTGGGGTACATTTAGTATTATGGTGCCCATAGCGATACCATTAGCAGTAGCTATGGATGCTGATATCGCCCTTGTTTTAGGGGCTGTTATCTCAGGAGGTGTATTTGGAGACCACTGTTCACCTATTTCTGACACAACGATTATCTCTTCGATGGCAACAGGATGTGATCATGTAGAACATGTGAAAACACAGCTGCCTTATGCTCTTTTTTCAGGACTTTTAGCATTGATTCTTTTTATTATATTTGGATTTATCAGGTAGTTGTCGTTTATTTATGTAAACATATATGAAGAAAAGCTATTCTGAAAATAGAGACTTTTGTTCAAGTCAGCGTACTTTTTAAAAATCGTCAAAGTAAGTTGATTTCTTTACTTTCATTTTATGCTTAGTAAGAGTATAATTGCGCCTATATTTTTAGTGGCTATGAAAACAGTTATTATTGTACCAGGACAATTACGTAGATAAATTGACTTGCTATGATAATAATTTTACTTTTAAGCAAAAGCAAACAAAGCGAAGATTACAATTTTGTAATACTTGTTCAAAGAAGGTACAGAAACGATGAACACAACAGAGATTGAAAAGTTAGGCATCCAGAACGTTGGTGAGCTCTTTTACAACTTAAGTTATGACGAACTCATTAAACACGAACTAGACAATGGTGAGTGTGCTTTAGCTGACAATGGTGCTACCATGGTCGACACAGGTATCTTTACAGGTCGTAGCCCAAAAGATAAATATTTTGTAGACCAAGAGCCTTCGAATAAGTTCATAGGTTGGGGTGCGGTCAACCAGAAAATTACTCATGAAAACTATGAAGAGTTATATAAGATAGCGACTTCTGAACTTTCAGGAAAAGACCTTTATGTTATGGACCTATTTACAGGTTCTTCTCCAACGAGTAAACGTAATGTACGTTTTATCTCGGAGATAGCTTGGCAGGCACATTTTGTAAAAAACATGTTTATCCGTCCAAAAGCAGATGAGCTGGAAGGATTTTCTCCTGACTTTACTGTGATCAATGCCTGTAAAGCAACCAATGATCGTTATGAAGAGATGGGTCTTAACTCAGAAGTCTTTGTCATCTTTAATGTTGAAGAAAACATAGCGGTTATCGGTGGTACTTGGTACGGTGGTGAGATGAAGAAGGGTATCTTCTCTATGATGAACTACTGGCTGCCACTAGAAGGCAAGATGTCTATGCACTGTTCTGCTAACGTTGGAAAAGATGGTGACACGGCACTCTTCTTTGGTCTTAGCGGTACAGGTAAGACAACACTTTCTACAGATCCACATCGTGCTTTGATCGGTGATGACGAACATGGTTGGGATGATGACGGTGTTTTCAACTTCGAAGGTGGTTGTTATGCCAAGGTCATCAACCTTGATCATAAAAGTGAACCGGAGAT
Source organism: Helicobacteraceae bacterium (assembly GCA_027081565.1). GTDB lineage: Bacteria > Campylobacterota > Campylobacteria > Campylobacterales > Sulfurimonadaceae > Sulfonitrofixus. Next base: position 243 of record JALWKG010000119.1, on the reverse strand, counting down.
CCATGCTGCGATCCGTAGAAATGCACTTCTGGAAAACGTTGTTTATGATGATGACGGTGTTGTTGACTATAAAGATGGCTCTAAGACAGAGAACACTCGTGTATCGTACCCTATCGAGCACATCGAAAATCACCAAGCCCGTCTTATGGCAGGTCACCCAGAGAAGATCATCTTTTTAACAGCAGATGCTTTTGGGATTTTACCTCCAGTCTCTAAACTTTCTAAAGAGCAGGCGATGTACTA
>JALWKG010000118.1 GCA_027081565.1 Helicobacteraceae bacterium | reverse complement strand
GCCTGGTACTGACCACGCAGGTATTGCTACACAAAATGTTGTTGAGAAACAACTGCTTGCTGAGGGTACAACCAAAGAAGAGTTAGGACGCGAAAAGTTTTTAGAGCGTGTTTGGGCTTGGAAAGAGGAGTCTGGCGGGATTATGGTTGGACAACTTCGTAAAATGGGTGTCTCACCTGCTTGGTCACGTGAGCGTTTCACTATGGATGCAGGACTTAAGAACTCAGTGAAAGAGTCTTTTGTACATCTTTATAACGAAGGCCTTATTGTTCGTGGCAACTACATGGTCAACTGGTGTACCCATGATGGTGCGCTTTCTGACATCGAAGTAGAACACGAAGACCATATGGGTAAGTTCTACCACATCAACTATCCACTGTCAGATGGTTCGGGTAATATCACGGTAGCAACCACTCGTCCAGAGACCTATTTTGGCGACACTGCTGTTATGGTGCATCCTGATGATGAACGTTACCAAAACCTTATTGGCAAGATGGTCAAACTGCCATTGATCGACAGAGAGATCAAGATCATTGCTGACAGCCATGTTGATATGGAGTTTGGAACAGGTCTGGTAAAAGTAACCCCAGCGCACGATCAAAATGACTACGAGGTTGGTAAACGTCACGACCTTGAGTTTATCACTGTCTTTGATGAAAAAGGGATCCTCAACGAGCATGCAGGCGAGTTTGCCGGCATGGAGCGCATGGAAGCACGTGATTACATCGTGCAACGTCTGAAAGAGGAAGGTTTTGTTGTTAAAATAGAAGACCACCAACATCAGGTGGGTCACTGTTACCGTTGTAAAAACATCGTGGAGCCTTACATCTCCAAGCAGTGGTTTGTACGCAGCGAAGTGGCGAAACAGTCTATAGAAAAGACCAATGAGGGCGAAGCACAGTTTTACCCACCACACTGGATCAACTCTTATAATGCATGGATGGGAGACCTTCGTGACTGGTGTATCTCCCGTCAACTCTGGTGGGGACACCGTATTCCAGTCTTTTACTGTGATGACTGTGACCATGAGTTCGCATCGCAGGAAGATGCACCAGAGAGTTGTCCAAAATGTGCTTCTAAAAACTTGACTCAAGATCCTGATGTTCTTGATACATGGTTCTCTTCTGCACTTTGGCCTTTTTCTACTCTAGGCTGGGGCAATGGCGACACAGAGATGGACAGAACGTTTGAAAACCAAGATCTAAAAGATTTCTACCCTAACTCACTACTCATCACCGGTTTTGACATCCTCTTCTTTTGGGTAGCAAGAATGATGATGATGGGTGAGACCTTTATGAAAGAGTTACCATTTAACGACATCTATCTTCATGCCCTCGTTCGTGACGAAAATGGTCAAAAGATGAGTAAGTCAAAAGGCAATGTCATCGATCCCCTTGACACGATAGAGAAGTACAGTGCTGACGCTTTACGTTTCACACTTGCTATCTCTGCCGCGCAGGGTCGTGACATTCGTATGAGTAACGAAAAACTTGAGCAGTCTCGTAACTTTACCAACAAACTTTACAACGCTTCTAAGTTTTTACAGATGAATGTAGAGACCTTTGATGACCTTGCTGACATTAAAGTAGAGACACCACTGGGTCGTTACATGTTAAGCCGTTACAACGTAGCAGTGGCAGAGACCCGTGACTTTATCGATGAGTACCGTTTCAATGATGCAGCAACGACGCTTTACCGCTTTTTATGGAACGAGTTTTGTGACTGGGGTATCGAGCTGTCTAAGGTCTCTAAAGAGAGTGTTCCAGAACTTGGTGCCATCTTTAAAGAGTCTATGAAACTGCTTCACCCATTTATGCCATTTATGACAGAACATCTCTACCATGAACTTTCAGGTACCTCTCTTGAGACAGGCGAATCTATTATGATCGCTGCCTACCCTGAAGTCGCACCACGCGATGAGGCAATAGAAAAAGAGTTTGAGATCATCATGGATGCCATCGTTGCTGTACGTCGCGCCAAGACTTTGGTGGACATGGGGAACCAGAAGATCACAGAAGCTTATGTTAAAACTGATCTTGATTCCAAAGACTTAATGGGACCATTTATCGCCCGTCTGGCAAAAGTTGAAAACCTTAAATTCACCGACACCAAAATAGAAAACTCTGTCAGTGACGTGAGTGAATATGTTGAAGTCTACATCCCAACAGGTTCTATCGACTTGGCACCGATCATCGCCCGTCTTAGTAAACAGAGTGAAAAACTTGACAAAGAGATAGCAAAACTCAACGGTATGTTAAACAACGAACGTTTTGTGGCTAATGCACCTGCAGAAGTCATTGAGACTAACAAAGCATCATTAGCTGATGCACAAGACAAGCAGGTCAAGATCAAAGATCAACTTGACTCACTACAAGGATAGATTTGTTTAACATCTCAAACTACAAAAACTCCAACATCAAAAACGACATCCTCTCAGGACTTGTCGTTGCTGTTGCCCTCGTTCCAGAAGCTATCGCCTTCTCATTTATCGCTGATGTCAGCCCTATTGTCGGACTCTACACTGCCTTTATCTTAGGTCTTATTACGGCACTTATCGGAGGTAAACCGGGAATGATCTCCGGGGCTACTGGCGCTGTTGCAGTTGTTCTTGTGGGACTCTCACTTAAAGTAAACGCTATGTACACTGCACAAGGGATGGCAGGTGATGATCTTGCCTTCACCATATTGCAGTACATCACCCTCACCGCTATCATGGCAGGTATGTTACAAATAGGTGCAGGTCTTGCCAAACTTGGTAAGTTTATCCGTCTTGTTCCCCAACCTGCCATGTATGGTTTTGTCAACGGTCTTGCTATTGTCATCGCCATGGCACAGTTCAAGTTCTTTGATGGTCAAGGTTACATGATGTATATTTTGGTCTTCATCACTATGGCTATCATGTACTTTCTTCCTAAATTTTCCAAGGCGATACCTGCCGGTTTGGTCGCGATCATTGCCCTGACTATTGTTGTCTACTTTGGAAACATTGATACCATCACTGTTGGCAGCCTGACAGATCTTAGTCAGTTTAAAGGTCACCTGCCAAGCTTTCATATTCCCGACACCATCTTGAGTCTTGATGCCATCATCATGGTACTCCCTTACGCCGTTATTGTTGCACTGGTAGGTCTTATAGAGTCTCTACTTACCCTCTCGGTTTTAGATGAGATGAGTGGTACACGTGGTTCTGGAAACAAGGAGTGTATCGCCCAGGGTACAGGTAACATTGCCTGTGGTCTTTTTGGCGGTATGCCCGGTTGTGCGATGATAGGTCAGTCTATCATCAACTACACTTCTGGTGGTTTGGGACGTCTTTCTGGCGTGACGGCGGCTATCGGCCTTATGCTTCTTGTAGCGACTCTTACAGACCTTCTCAACATCATTCCTGTTGCTGTTCTTGTTGGTATTATGTTCATGGTAAGTATTGGAACCTTTGAGTGGAGTAGTGGCAGTCACTTAAAATATATGCCTAAAAGTGATGCCTTTGTGATGGTCGTTGTTACCGTCATCACTATCTTTGCTGACCTTGCTATCGCAGTGATCTCTGGTGTTATCATCTCTGCTCTTGTTTTTGCTTGGAAACATGCACGTATTATCGCTAGAACAAGTGTCGAACCTGATGGTACTAAGGTCTATGAGCTGGATGGTCCACTCTTCTTCGGTTCTATCCAGAGCTTTATGGACAACTTTGACATAGACCAAGATCCACCACGCGTAGTCATCGACTTTAAGAGTGCCCGTGTCATGGACTCTTCAGGTGTTGAAGCCGTGGACAGCATTACTAAGAAGTATGAAGAAGCTGGTAAAAACCTAACCCTTCGTCACCTCAGTACGGACTGTAAATCCCTTATGAAAAATGCAGGCCCTCACTGTACTTTTGAAGAAGATGACCCTACTTATAAAGTAGCTGTCGACTATTAAACCTCCCTATAGAACGCTTTTCAGCGTTCTTTCTTCCACACTCTGTTTTACACCCTTCTCTTTGCCAGCTATTACTCTATGTCTACTATAATGTCTACACCAAAAAAAGGAAACTATATGTTATTAAAAGACAAAATCAAAAATGAAGTCAAAGAGGCTATGAAAGCCAAAGACACCTTACGTAGAGATGCACTTAGACTCCTTACATCAGCATTTAAACAAGTAGAAGTTGATGAGCGTATAGAACTAGATGATGCGGCAACCCTCAAGATTATTCAAAAGCAGGTGAAGCAACGCCTAGACTCTCTCTCTCAATACAAAGAGGCCGGTCGTGACGACTTAGCAGATAAAGAACAAGCTGAGATCACAATCTATGAAGCCTATCTTCCACAACAGTTAAGTGATGATGAGTTAACACAACGTATACAAGCCATTATTACTAAAGTCGGTGCTGAGAGTATGAAAGATATTGGTAAAGTGATGGGGATGGCGTCTAAAGAGCTTAACGGTATCGCAGATGGTAAACGTATCAATGTCTGTGCAAAAGGACTACTTTCATAAAAGTAGGTCCTATAGTTGTTCTCTAAGATCTATTTCAGACAGGTTGCTACTTTTTCTCTCCTATAGCTAGGTAAAGTTCTACCTCTATACGACGGTTCTGTGCTCTTCCGTCGTCTGTGTCATTACTGGCGACAGGATCACTTTCACCCTTGCCTACAGCCTCAAGACGTTTAAAGTTTATACCCTTACGGTTAAAGAGCTTTAAAACATCACTTGCACGTTCTTGGGAGAGTTTTAGATTATAGTTATCATCACCAACATTGTCAGTATGACCACTAATGCGGACTTTATACTCTGGGTGCTCTTTTAAAAAGCCTACTGCTTTTTCCAAGATCAACATCGACTTAGGGGTAATTTCATTAACACGAGGGGCGTAGTAAAGATTAAACGAAACAAAGTCTGCACAGCCATTGACCTTGACCTTGGCATAGGGCATAGAGTTGGGACACTCATCTTCATAGTCTTTAATACCATCTTCATCTCTGTCAAAAGCACAACCATCAACGTCAACGTCCACACCTATTGGCGTCTCTTTACAGCGATCTTTGCCATCTTCAATACCGTCATGGTCTTCGTCTGCCATGCCATTTTCAAAATAGGTAGGCACAATTAGTGCTGAGTCTGTCTGCTCTACATAAGGCATTTGAGGAGATTGACTAACATGTTTTTGAGGGATAACAGCCTCTTTAGGTGTTGAAGAACATCCCACAAAGAGGGTAAACGGAAGCAGAGAAAGCGTTATCCAAAGTCTCATTAACACTTACCAGTTTTCAGACAACGCAACGCACCTTCAACATCATCTTGTCGCATAAGAGACTCACCTACTAAAAAGGCATCAACACCTGCTTTACTCAAGTCATCTAACTGACCATGTTCGTAAATACCACTCTCTGCTACGATCACCTTACTGTTAGGGATCAATGGGATCAGTTCATATGAAAGGTTCATGTTCATCTCGAAAGTCTGTAGATTTCTATGGTTGATACCAATAATATCAGCACCTGCGTAAATCGCTTTTGTCAGATCAGCCTTGTCATGTACCTCGACGAGAGCTTCCATCCCTAAGTGTCGGGTATAGTTCAACAGGTTTT
>JALWKG010000117.1 GCA_027081565.1 Helicobacteraceae bacterium | reverse complement strand
GCTCTCTTTATTGATGTTTAACAACATATGTTCTTTAGTTGTACTCATATAACCCAAGATCGCCATAATAGCAACCAAGATCACGGCATAACCAATTACTTTTGGACGGAAATAGTTGGTCTTACCCCCTTGGAAGATCACCTCTTTGTCACTTGACCAGCGCACCAGTGACTCTTTACCCAGTTTACCCATAACAACGGTACAGGCATCTACACATTCAAGACAGTTAATACACTCTAACTGTAGACCCTGACGGATGTCAATATGGGTCGGACAGACCGTTACACAAGACTCACAAGCAGTACATTCAGACTGTGGTTCCGCAGCCCGGATATCTTTTTGTTTTGAGTAAAGCTTGGTATGGTCATCATATATCTTACCACCACGATGTGGATCATAGATCGCCATAACCGTGTCATCATCATAAAGTACAGACTGTACACGAGAATATGGACAGACATAAATACAGAAGTTCTCTTTGATCATTACAATATCAACAATCAAAAACGCAGCGATACCTACAAGCGTACCCACAAGAACCAGATGATCCATAGGGTGCATCATATAGCTAAAGAAATCTTCTGGTGGGACAAAGAACCATAAAAAGTCTGCTGCCGCGACAAAAGCCAAAATTGTCCATAACAGTACAGCGATCATTTTTTTGACCTTGTTTTCCATCTTGGACATGTCTGGATCTTTTTGCTTGTTTTTAATCCGCTTACGCAGACCCAAAAGCTTAGTCTCTATAAAGTCACGATAGATGACACGGAAAATCGTCTGCGGACACATCCATCCACAAAAGACACGCCCACCGACCACGGTCAAACCAAAGATACCAATAAACAGGATCATCAAAATAAATGGCATCAAGTACATCTCTTGCATGTCAAACTGTACAAAGGCAAGATGCAATTTCAACTTGTCAAATGAAAGTAAAAAGAGGTGGTTACCTCCTACTTCGATCCACGGTGCGATCAGTGCAAAAGCTGTGATCAGTGCATAAAACCAATATCGTTTAATACGCAGTGGGATCCACCCTGTTAAATACTCTTTAGTTGATTTTTTTTCAACGTTTGTTGTGTTACTCATATGCTGTTCTCCTCTATATATTTTTAGTCTGGGGACAGGAAATCGTCCCTATCACTTTCTCTTCTGCATCCATAGGAACATCCAAAGTGACCAAACCTTTGGCCACCTCTTTTAGTTCCCTTGACTCTATGTAGTCTTTTAGAGAACTTCGGCTTACGCCCATCTCTCTCGCCATCGCACTGACACTCACATTCTCACGAATAAAAGCGATAATACGGTCTAAATAGGGATCAAATTTTGAAGAGGAGCGGCTTCCTTTTGGACGCCCGATCATCTTCTTCTCCCTTCCCTGGAGTACCTGACGCAACTGATCAATCAATCCTAAGACCAACATCACGTCACTTTTTTGATCGATCACAACACCAGCATTGACAATATGTATACGCATCTCATTTTTCAAGAGACAGGCAAACATCTGTAAAAGATCTTGTATATTACTACTTAAGACCCAAACATCTGATATAAGCAGATCTCTGTTTTGGTTTTTTTTGAAATATGCAACAACATCATCTCTGCTCTCTAATTCATTGTTTTGTGAAGTGTGATCTACATACTCATCCGTAACCACAATGTTGCTGGCTTGGGCATAAGCATTAATACTTTTGAGCTGCTCAAAGGCACCATCAAAATATTTATCTGGTCTAATATAACTGATAGCCATTGACGAATAAACCTTCTTTTTTTTTATTTTCATCATCATTATAGGGGTTTATGACGTTTAAAGTCAATATAATTAACATTATCTTCGTCATTATCTCCCAAGTGTGATGATTTTGTGATACTAAGGGCATGAGCATTAAGATAATAGACGCTATTGATAACATCTGAAAGTAACAGTGGGGTATAATTACCAAAATGTATTTCAGTTTGGAGAGGGTATGAACAGTCTGTTTATTGAGTTTCGTGATCCACTTTTTGGTGTTATCATCTTTTTCTCTCTTATTTTTGTCATCGCCCTTTTCTCTTACTGGTGGGGACGTTTTAAACGCAATGAAGAGTCACGTTACCTTAAAAGTTTTATGAACGTCTTTGACTCGATGCCCACAGAACAAGAGCTCAAATCCCTTATGACATCCAAGGCCATCTCTGGTAAATCCGCTCTCATCATGGCACAAACCTACTACCATAATGGTGACTATGAAAAATGTATCGAGATCTATCTCATTATGCTTGAGGTTCAAAAAGATCCCAACGAAAAAAAAGAGACTCTCTTTTTACTGGGCAAGACCTACTTCAAAGCTGGATTTTTAGAACGGGCACAAGAGATCTTTTTACAGATCTTAAAACAGTTCCCACGAACACCGAAAGCACTGCGTTACCTCCTTATTATCTATGAAAAAATGCATCAGTTCGACAAGGCTCTGGAGGTTTTGGAACCCCTGGATGAACTGGGTATCAATAACACCAAAGACCGTATCTATCTCCAAGCTATCTCTATTATTCGAAGTCCAAAGTTTGGTGTGGAAGAGAAGGCGCAACACCTTTTAGAACTCTATAAAGAGCATCATCTTCTTAGCTATCTAATATTTGAGTATCTCTTTCGTTTTACACCCAAACTCGCTTGGGAGAACTTGGACATGGGAGAGACGGAACGCTTGGTCGATCTGCTTTGGAATGCACCCGATGCTGAGGCAAATTTAGATATAATTCACAGCAATAGCTACCTAAGAGAACTTTTTAGTGCCAAGGGTGTAGAACTGGTGGTTCAAGGGAGTACTGTTTTTGAGTTTGATGTACTCATCAAGCTCAATATTGCGGACCAATCAGGAGCAACACTTCAGTTTGACTACTTGTGTGGTGAGTGTAAACAGATCTATCCGTTTAGCTTCCATCGATGTCCAAACTGTCATAGTATTGACTCGGTAGTAACGGAGATCTTACTGACAAAGGATCATGTTGAAGCACATCACTCTCTACAGTAGTGCCACTGTTCTCGAGGGTGAGACTGTGACAGGGTATGGGCTTATACTGAAATATGCCCAAAGTATTAAAGAGCAGCAAGGCATTCAAACGTCCTGTAGTGTCAACCAGATGGAACTCAAAGCCGTTATAGAAGGTCTTAAGCTACTAAAAGAGCCTTGTGAAGTCACCATCATCACAGACGCGATCTATGTCGTTAAAGGGATCAATATTTGGCTAGAAAAGTGGCAGCAGCGAGATTTTCAAAAGGTAATGAATCTCGATCTTTGGAGAGACTACCTTAAAGTATCTGCCACACACAACATCACTGCGCAAAGGGTTGCTGACTATATCAGATACCCTGAGTTAGCACGGTGCAGTGCCCTGGCCATACAGTCAGTTGAAAAAATGTCAAAAAGTAAAAATTTATGAAAGGTTACAGATGGAAGAGATTAAAAAATTAGAAACAAGACTTAACTATAGTTTCAAAAACAAAAAGCTCATTATTGAAGCGCTGACACATAAAAGTTATAAACAGCCCTACAATAATGAACGTTTAGAGTTTTTAGGAGATGCAGTACTTGACCTCATTGTAGGACAGTACCTTTTTGAGCGTTTCCCTGGACACAACGAAGGCAAGCTCTCAAAGATGCGCGCTTCGCTGGTCAACGAGGAGGGCTTTACCCGGTTAGCAGAGCATATAGGCTTGGGGGAGCAACTTTTTCTCTCTAATGCAGAAGAGAACAATGGCGGCCGTTCAAAACCATCTCTACTCTCTAATGCCTTTGAGGCCATCATAGGAGCACTTTATCTTGAGGCAGGATTGGAAACAGCCTGTCATATCAGTATTAAGCTCTTAGAAGAGGTCCACCCTGACATCTCGTTAGATACGCTGTTTAAAGACTACAAAACTACCTTGCAAGAGATGACTCAAGCCCTTTTTGGTGTGACACCAGAGTATAAATTGGTGGGGTCTCATGGACCAGACCACAAAAAAGAGTTTGAGATCGCTGTAGTGATCGACAACAAAGAGTATGCCCGCGCCAGTGGAAAAAGTAAAAAAGTAGCACAACAAGAGTCTGCTGCACAGGCTATAGACCTGTTAAACAAGGGTGAATAATGAACCGTTTTGGAATCCGTTTTAGCTTTTCAACATTTGGAGAGTCTCATGGAAAGGCCATAGGCTGTCTCATCGATGGCGTCCCTGCAGGCCTCAAAATAGATGAAGATTATATACAGGCACAGCTTGACCGTCGTAAACCTGGTCAAAACGAATATGCAACCGCACGAAAAGAAGCTGATAAAGTCGAGATCTTAAGTGGAATATTTGAAGGTCTCAGTACCGGCACCCCAATAGCGATGGTCATCTATAACACCAACCAAAAGTCCAAAGACTACACCAACATCAAAGATACTTTCAGACCAGGTCATGCAGACTATACATACTGGCATAAATATGGTATTCGTGATTATCGTGGTGGTGGACGTTCCTCTGCGCGCGAAACTGCTGCCCGCGTTGCGGCAGGTGCAGTGGCTAAGATGATGTTAAATGAGTTGGGTATTACGGTAGAGAGTGGTATCACCGAGATCGCGGGTATCCAAGCACAAACACACGACTACAGCTATGTTGCCGGCAGTGAGATCTACGCGCTGGACAAAGATGTGGAACAGGCACAAAAAGATGCCATCTTGGAAGCCAAGGGCCGTCATGATTCAGTCGGAGGTGTGGCACAAATTAAGATGAGTAATCTTCCTATTGGTCTAGGTGAGCCACTTTACTATAAACTAGACGGTGTCCTTGCAGAAGCCATGATGGGCATCAATGCGGTCAAAGCTGTCGAAATTGGTGACGGTGCAGAGAGTGCCAAAGCTTTTGGTTCAACAAACAATGACCCTATCAGAAACAGCGGTTTTGAGTCTAACCATGCAGGTGGTATTTTAGGTGGTATCAGCAATGGTGAAGAGGTACGTGTCAACGTCTACTTCAAACCCACCCCTTCTATCTTTATGGAACAGCATACTACAACTACTCACGATGAAGAGGTAGACTTCGCCCTCAAAGGACGTCATGATCCTTGTGTTGCTATACGTGGGTCTGTTGTCGCGGAGGCTATGGCAGCACTTGTTGTTGCAGATATGGTACTACTTAATATGGGGCGGACTATGGATGGTGTGAAAGGGTATTACAAAGCTTAGTGCTTTGCGCTTGCTTCCTTTGCTCACAATATTTGTAGCTACCAAACTACCTCTCATAAAGACTCTGCGAAAATCACTTATGTCGGAGGATTGTCATATTCAAGGGTCTCTAGTAGTCTAAATGTATTGAGATCAAATATAAATATCTTGTACCCGTTTGTGATTATGATCCTTGAACTGTTTACTAAGACATCTACTGACACATCGCCAATTACATCATTCTCAAATGCCTCTTCTTTTGTCATATCCCAGCTATTGGTAGTGACGTTCTTTGTATATCTATATAAAGTATTGTTTCCGACAATTAATATATTTGTAGCATCTAGTATAGCAAATCCATCTACTGCATTATAATTGATACTAAAGTTTTCTATAGGTATCTCATTTAGTAAAACCAATCTGTTATTGACTATCTCTAGTTCTCCAATAGAGGTATTGTTCTCATTTTCTATAACAGTAAAAAATTTGTTGGAGAGTCCTTTGTAA
>JALWKG010000116.1 GCA_027081565.1 Helicobacteraceae bacterium | reverse complement strand
TGGCTCTGGGATTGAACTTTAGCACACTTGGTGCCAAAGACCTTTCGCTAGAGTTTGTACATGGACATTTTCTGGTTGAGGACTCACCAGTCGATGCCCAAGAAAATGATCTTGCCTTGACCTATGGCATTACACAACGTTGGTATTTTGAGAGTATCTATACCAAGGTCTCTCTGAACAACATGGAATTCTCTGCTGGAGATCCTGAAGAGACATTTGACTTTCAGCGCCTTGTTACACGATTAGATTATAAGTTTTAAGCTAAATTAATTTGATTTTTATTATCATTACGTAAATACTATTTAAATGAAGAATTATGAATACATTAACAAACTGCCCTAGGGGCTGTGAAACTACTATTAAAAAACTCCATGCAACGGGTCCTTTGAAACAGAGACTGGTCTCTTTTGGGATTATGAAGGGTGCAACGGTCACACTCTTGGAGTATGCACCTAGAAAAAGTACTGTTGAAGTCAAGGTTGGTAAAATGCGTCTGGCCTTGCGCAAAGAAGAGGCTGATATGATTGAGGTAAATGATGATGGAAAATAATGCACCTACTTGTCCGGTCATAGCCAAACATATTAAGATAGCCTTGGTTGGACAACCTAACGTGGGCAAGAGTATGCTTATTAACTCTATCTCTAATGCCCACCTGCATGTGGGGAACTTTACAGGAGTAACGGTTGAGAAGACAGAAGTCCTTTTTGACTATAATGACTACCACTTTACGGTGGTCGATCTTCCTGGGACTTACGCTTTTACCAACTACACCATAGAAGAGCGTGTGACCCATGACTTTTTGTGTAACGAAGAGTATGATCTTGTTATCAATGTTGTAGACTCGACTAACTTAGAAAAGAACCTGCAACTGACTGCAGAGTTGATGACCATGAGTAAAAAGATGGTCTTGGCACTTAACATGAGCGACGAGGCGGAAAAAGAGGGAATAGAGATCGATGCAGAGTATCTCTCTCAGCTTTTAGACCTGCCTGCTGTACGCGTTTCAGCCGTATCTAAACTTGGATTAGACGAACTTATGGATGCCGTTATAGCTGTGCATGAGGCAGACATCGTAGAACCAAAACTCATCTTCTCTGAAGCAGTAGAAGAGGAGATAGCACAGATCCAAGGTTATCTAGATCGTCACCATTTTAAAGCGGCGATCTCTAACCGTAATATAGCGGTTAACCTCCTTCAAAATGAGACCAAGACCTATCGTGTACTTCATGACAACCCCCTCTGGACAGAGTTGCAACCTATGCTTATCGAAGCCGACAAGCATATAGAACTACACCACGACTCAGAAGATATTAAAGAGATCTTTGCTGAAGAGTATGCTGCCTTTAACCGGGGTGTCATTACTGAGGTGGTTAAAGAAAAAAAACTCAAGATATTTAAAAAGACCGTCACCGAGCGTATAGACAATGTACTTATACATCCTCTTTTTGGAATTCCAATCTTCCTCTTTTTTATGTGGTCATTGTTTCAACTCACTTTTGAGATCGGTTCCATCCCTATGGAGTGGATTGGTAGCTTCTTTACCTGGTTTGGAGATGTTGTAGGTGCTACGATCAGTAATGATGACATGCGTTCACTTATCGTCGATGGGCTTATTGCAGGTGTCGGTGCGGTCGTGATGTTCGTTCCTAACATCATGATCCTTTTTATCGGTATCGCTTTGTTAGAGTCTACCGGCTATATGTCTCGTGTTGCTTTTTTACTTGATGGTTTTTTCCATAAATTTGGTCTGCATGGACAGTCATTTATCCCTCTGGTAACAGGGTTTGGATGTTCTATCCCGGCCTATATGTCTGCACGTATTTTGAAAAACGACAGAGACCGTTTGCTGACGCTCTTTATCATCGGTTTTATGAGTTGTGGTGCAAGGCTTCCTGTTTATGTCCTTTTTTCAGGGGCATTTTTTGCAGAAAGTGCAGCTGGTAATGTTCTGTTTGGCATCTATATTTCAGGTGCTATGATTGGTTTGGCAGCAGCAAAGATCTTAAAGATGACTGCTTTCAAGGGTGCTGATGAGCCTTTTGTCATGGAGATGCCAAAGTACCGTCTGCCTTCGTTCAAACTCATTTGGCACACGGTGATGACAAAGACCTGGATGTACCTGAAAAAAGCGGGTACGTTCATCGCCGCTGCGACTATGTTGGTCTGGTTTTTAAGTAACTATCCTCATAATGAAGAGCTTAGCAGCAGCTACGCGGTTGAAGTAGAACAGCTCTCATCTGAAGCAGAGAAAAACAGATTGAACAACAAACTCCAAGAAGCGCAACTCGCTCAGAGTTATTTAGGGCAGATCGGTAAGTTCATGGAACCCGCTTTTGAGCCACTGGGCTTTGACTGGAAGATGACAGTAGCACTACAGGCTGGACTTGCAGCTAAAGAAGTTGTCGTCTCAACACTTGGCGTACTCTACTCTATGGGAGATGCGGTGGATCAGGAGAGTCAGTCTTTGGCAACGGCTATCAGTAAAAATATTCCTTTTGCCTCTGGTGTGGCGTTTATTGTCTTTGTGATGATCTACCTGCCGTGTCTGGCAGCTTCAGTAGTCTTTACCCGTGAAGCTGGAGGGATCAAGTATTTTGTCTACCTCTTTGTCTTTACGACCATCACAGCTTATGTACTTTCGTTCATAGCTTACAGAGTGACACTGCTAATAACATAGGTAGGTTCAAAGTGAATGCTTTGCATTACATTTTAAACGTTTTAACTCATATTTCTCTATGTTTAGAAGTAGAGACTCTTCAAGCATCGTTTTTATAGTGAGGTTATCAACCTCTTCAATTGTCTGAAACTCCAAATGTTTTACGATCTTAGAGTCACCTCTAAGTTCTGAAAACTGTTTTTGCAAGCGGGCTCCATTGGCAAAGCTAAGACGCACAAGACCTTGTCTCACACGTAACATGCAAACAGTACTATAGCTGTCTTTATAGGTGGTCTGTTTGGCATTTTTTATCTCTGTGATCTCTTCATAGGAGAGAATAGTCTTCCGCAGATATGAGAAGAGTGCAGCATGGTCTGAGTGGGTATCTAGGTCAAATTGTAATAACATAGTGAGATTATAGAACGTTTTAGAGAAGTTATCCAAATGTTAGTCATCTTGGGATAAAATCAGCTTATGATAAAAATATTAATGATAGAAGATGATCTCGAATTAGCGGAGATCCTAACCGAATTTTTAGAACAGCTAAAACAAGAAGAGATAAAAGTTGAGACGGAAGATGATCCGTTTAAAGCACTAAGCATCTTGAAGCTTAAAGAGTTTGATCTGGTTATCTTGGACTTGACACTTCCTGGTATGGATGGTCTTGAGGTCTGTGAAGAGATCCGTAAACGTCAGAATATCCCTATTATTATCTCATCTGCACGTTCAGACGTGACGGACAAGGTGACGGCACTCGAACTCGGTGCAGATGATTACCTGCCAAAACCTTACGATCCTCGTGAACTTGAAGCACGCATCTACTCTGTACTTCGTCGGTATGAGGCAAAGGCGGCAGAAGTTGCGCAGCAGAGCAGCAGTGACTTCAAACTCGATGAAGCGGCAATGCAGATCGCTTACAAAAACCGTCCGCTTGACCTAACCAATGCTGAATACGGTATCTTGGCATATATGATTAAAAAAGAGGGAATGGTTGTCTCTCGTGAAGACATTATCCATAACGTTGCTGCGATCAACGAAGACTCTTCAAACAAAAGTATTGATGTTATGGTTGGCCGTATAAGAACAAAACTTGGAGACAAGACCTTGATAGAATCGGTACGTGGTATCGGTTATAAACTGGTCAAATAATCTTCTTTAACAACTAAAGGTCAAAAATGGGTCGTCATGCAGTCTTATTAACGGTTCTTTTTGCCTTTATTGTTACCCTTTCGAGTGTCAGTTATGTCTTTTTAGAGTTTTATAAACTCAACCGCCAACAATACATCGATAACACGTTCTTAAAATATACCGTCATCACCAGAATCTATCGTGACTATATGCAAAAAGGGACCTCAGAGACTATGCTTGAGGCCAATCTTGCACTTTACAATCTCTTTACTGTAGAGCCAAAAGATAAACCTCAAACTATTATCGATAATGCCAAGCTACTCAAAAGTGAGACCTTCCAGGCGGTTAACGACAGCAGCCCGTTCAAGATGCGTCCCACTTTTTTAGCGGCAAGCACAATTGAAGTAAAAATATCGATGATTCAAAATAATGGTACTATTTACTTTTTACTTCAGGGCCCTAATAATGGGGTTTTACTTAAAGATGAGAAGATTGAACCTTATAGAGAGTGGACCCTGTTGTATGTCTACCTTATTATCATCTCAACGATCACTGTTTCGTATATCTTGATCTTTTTGCGTTTGAGGCCGTTGCGAAAATTACGTAAAAAGATCCGTGATTTTGGTGCGGGAGAGATGCAGACATCGTTTAAAATGCAAGGTGAAGATGAGATCGCGGTGATCGCCAATGAACTTGAAAATACACGTGAGAAGATCCGAACACTGATAGAGTCACGTACGCTCTTTATGCGTAACATCATGCATGAACTTAAAACACCTATAGCCAAGGGACGGATCTCTGCTGAGATGTTAGAAAATGGCAAACAAAAAGAGCGTTTTCAACGTATTTTTTTACGTATGGAGAGTCTTATCAGTGAGTTTGCGCTGGTTGAAGAGGTCTCTACCGGTTTTACCCATGCTTCGAGTGAAGAGTATAGGGTCATAGATATCATCGATGGTGCTATTGACATGGCGATGGTGGAAAATGAGTGTGTTACACAAGAGGTCGATGCCTCTATGAAGATCCATGCAGACTTCAATCTTTTTTCTACTGCGATTAAAAATATGATAGACAATGCGATGAAGTACTCTACAGACAAACATGTAACCATCACAACACAAGGCTCTGAGATCTGGTTTAAAAGCAGAGGAGAGCGTCTAAAACATCCACTTTCATACTATGTACAGCCTTTTACCAAAGATGAAAACTCACGTGACAGTTTTGGCTTGGGTCTCTACCTGGTCGATGCGATCTTGCATGCGCATGATATGGTGTTGGCGTATGAATATAGTGAGGGTATAAACTGTTTTATATTTGTGCCTAAAAATATTTAGGCTTTGAGGGTTTAGAAATCACTGCTGCTGTTTTTAAGGGACTTGATAAAGGCGTAAGCGATCAGGGTCAAAGAGATGACCGCGATCACTTCGTAACCAATCATCCAGATAATAAAAAATGAGCTTAGCTTAACATTGAGAAATTGTATGAAGTTTCCCTTGGCAATAAACATGTATAAAAATGCAAGACCAAAAAGATAGGGAAGCGTGACGGCATAGACGGTGAACATAAAGGCCTCATAACCCTCAGGTGCGATGATAAAGGCCTTGACATCGATCTCTTTTTGGGCAAAAGACTGTTTACTCGCAATGCGTCGTTTGTTATTTCGTTTTAAAAACCGGTCAGCATCGGCTTGTGTGCTTTGGGCGCGGATAGGATCGTTTAAGTCACTCATGATTTCCCTGTTTACATTAGTATTTAACACATAATATTAATTATCAAATTATTATAACATATTCCACGCATATTGTTTTTTGGGTTATAATACATTTATGAAAAAAATGAAACATATATTGGTAACCAACGATGATGGCTACGAGTCAGAAGCCCTGCATGTCTTAGTCGAAGCCTTGCGTAAGATCGCCAAG
>JALWKG010000115.1 GCA_027081565.1 Helicobacteraceae bacterium | reverse complement strand
ATCCCTGAAGCAAGGATGAGTGCTATTACAATAATTATGTCCATTTACCCTCTAAAGTTTTATTTGCAGCATCATAGCACAAAGTGGTAACTTTTTTGGTTTTTTACCGGTATATTTATGAAACAGTGTTGATGATCTCTTCAATGTCGGAGGCCAAAAGAACACCTTCTCCTCTATATACCATCTCTCTATGTGGATTATAGATGAGCATAGTGGGTAACTGTCGGATGCTGTACTGAGCCGTCAACTCTTGGGACTCATCACAATCTATCATAAGTACAGAGATGTGTTCGTTGTCATCATCAACATCTTCTAACTCACCCTCCAATGCGTGACAAGGTTCACACCACTCAGATCCAAATTTTAAGATAACATACTGACCTTTGGAAAAGGTCTCATCAAGTGTGGTGACGATGTTGGTCTCATCTACCTCTATAAATGCCATTATTTCGCTCCTTTTTTAAGACCTAATTTAGTGAGACACTGGGTGAGTTTTAAGGCGTGACGTTCATGTGAACTGCTCAGTGTGGTGATCTCACTCATCATGTTCTGAAACGATGGGTCTTCCGTGTGCGCTTTATAACGCTTTTCACTTTTCCAGATCTCGGTGATATAAAAATAGCTCCTATCATCAAAACGTTGATAAAGCTCAAACTTTTGACAACCACTCTCTGCCAGTGTCACCTCTACCAAGGTGTTCAACAACTCTTTTAGAGGTGTAATGGACTCCTCTTTGGCATGAAATATCAACTGATTGGCTATGGTCATCAAAGGCCTTTTTTTAAGAAGAATTTTAACAAAGCTCAGGGACTAAAAAGATGATATCAATCATGTACTATGGTAGGTGTATTTAACTGGACATACTTCTCAAAAGATTCAAGTTTAACAGGTTTGCTGAAGTAATACCCCTGTCCTTCATCACAATCAGATTTTATCAACCACTCCAACTGTTTACGAGTCTCGACACCTTCTGCGATCACCTTCATACCCAACTGCTTGGAAAAAGAGATCATGGCACTGATAAGTACCTTTTGTCGTTCATTTTGAAGGTTTTCTAAGTGTAGGTCCATTACAAAACTACGGTCTATTTTAATGGCGTTAAAGGGAAGTTTACTTAAGTAAGAAAAGGAGGAATATGCCGTTCCAAAGTCATCTAAAGAGGCTGAAATACCATAACTGTTTAGACGTTTTAAAAGGTACAATGCACTGGAGAAGTTTTGTATGAGAACACTCTCTGTGATCTCAAGGTCGATGTAGTGGGCAAAACCACTCTCTACGATCATCTCAATGATCTCTTCCATAGATTCGATGTGAGAGAAGGTCCTTGCAGAGATGTTGATGGACAAGGTCATGGGTAGTTGGTCGAGATGTTTCCATCGCTCTAAGATATTCAATGTCTCACTACAGACCCATTTGTCAACATCAATGATGAGATGACTCTCTTCAGCAATAGGGATAAAAGACTCCGGAGAGAGCATCTGTCCATTGTTCTCCCAGCGCAAGAGTACTTCGGCACCAACGATCTTACCACTTTTGAGGTTGACCTTGGGTTGGAAATAAAGGTCGAGTTCTTTGGCCTTAAGTGCATCGCGGAGTTGTGTCTCTACCTGAAGGTAGTATTGTGCTTTTTTTTCAAGGGTATCGTTGTAGTAGATGATCTGGTTTTTACCCAACTCCTTTGCCTGATACATAGCCAGATCAGCATGGCGCAGCAGGTTGGCAGCATTACAACGTACACCGTTTTTACTAAAGGCGACTCCCAGACTGCCTGAAGGAGAAAATTTGTAAGTCTCAAATATAAACTTTTTGCGGATGTTGTCTAGTATCTTGTTGAGAAGGGCCTCCATGTCCGCTTCAGAGGGGAGGCTTTCTAACAAGACAACAAATTCGTCACCTCCAATACGTGCGACCGTGTCACTTTTTCGTACACTCTCTTTAAGACGTTTGGCGATCTCGATCAAAAACTCATCACCGACCTGATGTCCCATAGAGTCATTGATGACCTTAAAGTTGTCCAGATCTATAAAGACGATGGCTATGATACTCTGATTACGTTCGGCAATATCAATGGCGTGTTCAATGCTCTCTGTGAGAAAATAGCGGTTAGGAAGCCCTGTGAGTGCGTCATGTGTAGCCAGATAGCGCAGCTCCTCTTCATTTCTCACAAGGGTTGAAATATCGCTGAAAACACCGATATAATTGGTGAGTTTATGATTGTCATCATAGAGTTTTATGATGCTCAAGGTCTCATGATAGTTGTGTCCATTATAGTGACGGTTGATGAGTTTACCGTTCCATTGGTCGTTTTTATCAAGATCATCCCACATCGCTTTATAAAAGTTTTTGTTGTGAAGACCAGACTTTAAGACAGAAGGGGTCTTGCCTATGACCTTGCTTTTAGGATAACCTGTAATAGAAGAGAAGCCGTCATTGACATCCAGGATCTTAAGGTCAGAGTCTGTGATCATAATACCTTCCGAGGTGTTTTTAAAGATGTTAACGTAGAGCAGGTACTTTTTGGTCCTCTTTTTCACTGTCTCTTCGAGTTCACTGGTGTAGTTCTCTATAAACATAATCACTGGTCTTACCAAGTAGACAGATTCAAGTACCAGAAGCAGCAGTACTGCAAGAAGAATAAAAAGTTGTCTGTTTTGTACTGTGTTGGAGAGTGCGATATTTTTGGACTCGAAAGAGGAGACCACTTGGTCCAAGATGACGATCAGTTTTTCACTGACCTCTGTGAGTGTGGTAAGGTTGTCTTGTGTAGGGTAGTTAATAAAGTCGTTGGTTGCCTTAAAAAAAGTATCAATACTTTGATGAATACCGAGATGTTTAAGGTAGACCTCTTTAACATCTTTATCATGAAGCTGTTTTTTGATGAATTTGTTATATCTCTTCATCTTCTTGATAGACTGCTGCAGTGCATCAAATGAAACTGGTGTTTTTTTCTCATAATAGTGTGAAGCGTAGAGCATGACACGAACCGTGTACATACGCTGTTTACCACTGAGGTTGATGAGTTTGGAGTTTTTCTCCTGTTCATCAACGAGGATGTTGACAAAAAGGTAGCCAAAAAAGGTAAGCAGTGCCAAAAGGCCGAAGGAGAGAAAAAAGGCACGATAGAGCTGCTTATTATTATATTTCATTATATTCTCATCTTTGTGAGATTATCCTAACAGATTTGAACTAAAAAAGATATTAGAAAGTAAATCTGTTGAAAAATAGTTTATAAAACAGTAAAAACATATCTAGCTTACCAGTTTTTGACCTTATGTCCTTTGATTGCATAGTAGAGTATAAAAAGATAACAGGGAATGGTGATGATGTATGAAAACTGCATCTCTCCTCCTAAAGCAGTCACCTGTCCAAAGAGTAGTGGCAAAATAGCACCACCTGCAATGGCCATGATAAGCAAAGCAGAACCTTGTGCTGTCAGTTTGCCAAGACCTTGAAGTGCCAGAGGCCAGATAGCGGGCCAGACCAGCGCATGAGAGAGACCTAAGAGGGCTACCAGTGCAACAGGGTCAGGTATGGTGGCGATACCACTCCAACCCCAAAGTAGTGTTGAGATACTACTGCTCTGAGCTGAACTAAAAAGGAGGGCTATGATGGTTGTCAATCCACCTAGTGCAGAAAAGGTTAGGGCTTTCTCTTGTGAGAGATACTTAGGGATACCCACAACACCAATGATATAACCGATGACCATAAAGACCATAGTGTAAGAGGTGAGTGCTGTGTAGTTCTCTACATCCAAGTGTTGCCCAAAAAGACCGATGGTGTCACCTGCAACAACCTCGACTCCAACATAAAAGAAAAGCGCTATGGCCCCTAAGATCAGTTGTGGATAGTGGAAGATACTCTGTTTGTCACTGTCTTCAGGTGCATCTTCAAACTCTATTTCAGGCAAAGAAGAGAAGAGGACTAAAAAGATAAGGCCTGTTAAGATAATAGCCATGACAAGGTAAGGCATAATAAGCTTGGATGCCAGCAGACTGATATCACTGGCAGTTAAAACCTCTTTTGAAAAGTTACTTAAATCATTAAAGATAAGTGCAGTAAAGACCAGAGGTGCCAAGATACCGGCACTTTTGTTGATAAGTCCCATGACACTGATACGCATCGCAGCACTCTCTGTCGGACCGACTAAGACGATGTAGGGGTTGGAGGCAGTCTGTAAGATGGTCAGACCACTTCCTAAGGTAAAGAGGGCGATAAGAAAGATGACATAGTTGGCACTAAAAGCAGCTGGAATAAAAAGCAGCGCACCTGCTGCCATGATCCCAAGACCGATGGCCATCCCTTTTTTATAGCCTGTTTTGGTCAGTATGAACGACATAGGGTAGGCCATAGTTGTGTAGGCGATGTAAAAGGCGAAAGTGACAAAAAGAGCTTGAAAGTCACTCAGGTCGCAGATGAGTTTTAAAAACGGGATGAGTGAGCCATTAAGCCAGGTCACAAAGCCAAAGATGAAAAAGAGTACCCCAATGATGAGCATGGGGATAAGGCTGGAGTGTTTTTGTGTCATAGGTACTACTTCATAGTGGATTTCAAATAGCGGGCCACAGCATCTTCGTCATTGCTGTGAGGCAAGACACTGTGTGCTACGGCTTTGGTCTCACGCAAGGCATTGGAAACGGCGAGAGACATACCGGCAAGTTTAAACATCTCAATGTCGTTTATACTGTCACCAAAGACAGTCACATCACTGAGATCTCTCTTGAGGTATTCACACACTTTTTGCAAGGCGTGGGCTTTGTCTCCAAGAGGATGGACTATGGTCAAAAAATAGTCACCGGTATAGTTCTCTGGAGAGAGTTTAAAATGGAATGTCTCTCCATAGATGGCTTGTAAATGTTGGGTGAGGGCAACAAGACGATCTTTTGTTGCCATGTAGACCACTTTAAAGGTCCTCTCTTTAGCCGTGACTTTTTCAAACTCCAAGAGTCTTGCATCATCTCTATAGTTAAGCAGAACTTTCTCCTGGGTAGGGGTCTGTGTCAAAGGAAAGTCGAAGATCTCGTCAAGTTGGTCATTTTTAAGTCCAATCACAAAAGGGTGGATGTTGTCAAACCTTATAGCTTCGTTGATGAGGTCATTAGCGGTATTGGTGTCCAAAAACTTGGCATCAATGATCTTCTTGTCAGGTGTGGCGATAAGGGTACCATCAAGAAGGATCATGGGGGCATTGAAGGTAAGCCCTGTCAACATCTTAGTGGCAGAGTAGAAACTGCGTGCGGTAGCGATGGAGAGTGTCGCTTCTTGAGCTTTTTTGTTCCAGATCTCTTTTGTAAAAGGGCTGACACTCAGATCACTCCGTAAAAAGGTGTGGTCAAGGTCGGTGATGTAGATCTTGTTCAAATGGGTGACTTACTCGGCTGCATTAATAGCAAGTGTTGCCATCTTTTGCATAAAGAGGTTAATGTCCTCACTGGCATCAATAGTTTTCATCAGTTCGGTGATGAAGTAGTTTTGTGTCTTTTCGTCAGCCATGTTAAAGGTATAGAGCACCCATTCGATGTTTAGAGGGATACTCTCATCATCTTTTTGTATCTCAAAACTGCGATA
The DNA here is from genome assembly GCA_027081565.1 of Helicobacteraceae bacterium. GTDB lineage: Bacteria > Campylobacterota > Campylobacteria > Campylobacterales > Sulfurimonadaceae > Sulfonitrofixus. The sequence continues at coordinate 170 of JALWKG010000115.1, read as the reverse complement.
GAGGTTCACGTCACTGTAGTCAGCAAGAATAATAAGGACGTCTGTATAAAAAGGGTTGACATCGAAACTTACCAACTCTTTGAGTTGTTCGAGTGTAATGGTGACATCCACCTCTTCCATGCCGTTGAGTCCAACGATGAGCGCATCACCGATAATAAGTTGTTCGCCAA
>JALWKG010000114.1 GCA_027081565.1 Helicobacteraceae bacterium | reverse complement strand
TTTTAATAGAGTTTACTTTCTTCACACAACTATTTAATATCCAACATAATATACAACTAATCCTAAATAGCAAGTATTATCCAACAAAAATAATGTATTGCTATTTTTTAATATTTGACAAAATGACATATTTTGTAAGTCTTTTCATCTAAGTAAAGATAATAGAGCCAAAGAAGATGTACTGCTATTGTATGAGAGAGTAATAGCAGTACAAATTGTAAGGCTATTTCTCTTTAAGGGCATATCTTTACATTTTGTAAGGTTATTGAAATGAGGAGTTAATGATGAAAGAGCGTAAACTTTTAGATCAGGTACGAGATAAGATAAGGTTAAAACATTACAGTATAAAGACAGAACAATCTTATGTGAGCTGGATTAAACGTTATATATTTTTTCATCACCTGCGCCATCCAAATGAGATGGGTAAAGATGAGATAGAGCAATTTCTGACTTTTTTGGCGGTGCAGAAAAAAGTATCACCGACAACACAGAACCAAGCATTTAGTGCCTTGCTCTTTTTGTATAGAGAAGTTCTTAAAAAAGATATGAGCGAATGGAACATTCAGGCACTTCGTGCACAAGAACGTAAGCACATACCGATTGTATTAACAAAAGAAGAAGTGAAAATGATCATAGATCACATGGATGGGACTTATCAACTTATTGTCAAAATGATGTATGGATGTGGTCTTCGTATGAGTGAAGCTTTAAATATAAGGATTAAAGACATAGATTTTGGATTTGACAAAGTCTATATATGGGACAGTAAGTCACTACAAGACCGTACACTGCCACTGCCTGTTTCTATAAAAGAAGCACTAAAAATACAGATAGAAAAAGTAAAAAACCTCCATGAACAAGATATTCAAAAAGGTTGCGGTTCGGTACATCTTCCCCATCAATTACAAATGAAGTATCCTAAAGCAAAGTACGAGACCAAATGGCAGTATCTGTTCCCTATGAATAAAGTCTCTAAAGATCCACGCAGCGGAGAGATAAGACGACATCATGTGTTGGAAACGACTTTGAGTCGAAATATTAAAAGTGCAGTGACACAAGTGGAGCTATATAAACGTGTTACTTCACATATATTTAGACACTCCTATGCTACTCATCTGTTACAAGCGGGAATTGATCTGCGTTCCATTCAGGAACTGTTAGGACACAAAAGTGTTGAGACGACAATGATCTACACACACGTTGTAGCAGAGATGAATAAGGGCAGGGTGGTGAGTCCGTTGGATATGTAGGCTTTAATGAGTCTTAGCCCATTTCATAAACCATCTAAAACCCGATCTTTACGCTATAATACTGAAAATTAAGCGCACTCGGTCTGCGACTTTTGGACAACTTCCAATTCTTACATTTTAAAATCAATTCCATTTACAGCCTTGACCGAACCATTTTTTAAACTTCTTGGCGGGCTTTTACAACCATAAGGTACATATTAATGTCATTTAACAACTTGGGGCTTTCTAAGCCTATTTTACGCGCTATTGAAGAGCAGGGCTATACTACTCCTACACCTATACAGAAACAGGCGATCCCTATCGTGCTGGCTAAAAAAGATGTCTTGGCGGGTGCTCAGACGGGTACGGGTAAGACTGCCGGTTTTACACTGCCACTTTTACAGATGCTCAGTGATGCACCTAAAGAGACAGGAAAGCGAAAGGTCAAGGCACTGATCTTGACTCCGACACGCGAACTTGCAGCTCAGGTCGCAGACAATGTTCATGCTTACGGCAAGTACTTGCCATTTAAGTCTACCGTTATCTTCGGTGGTGTTGGCAGCAACCCTCAGATCCAGACACTTAAACGTGGTGTGGACATCATCATCGCGACTCCGGGACGTCTGCTTGACTTAGAGAGCCAAGGTTACATCGACTTCTCTACTATAGAGTTCTTTGTTCTTGACGAAGCTGACCGTATGTTGGACATGGGTTTCATCCATGACATCAAAAAAGTCTTGGCTAAGTTGCCTAAAAAGCGTCAAAACCTTCTCTTCTCGGCAACCTTCTCTAACGAGATCAAAGCGTTGGCAGACAAATTGCTTAACAAACCAGAACTTATCGAAGTGGCACGTCGTAACACCTCGTCCGAATCAGTAACACAGCATGTCTACCCAGTAGACAGAGAGCGTAAGCGTGAACTTCTTTCTCACCTTATCAGTGACAACAACTGGCAGCAGGTACTTGTCTTTACCCGTACAAAACATGGTGCAAACCGTTTGACGGAGCAGTTGGGCAAAGATGGTATCACTGCCGCAGCCATTCATGGTAACAAAAGTCAGTCTGCACGGACAAAGGCACTAGCCAACTTTAAAGCAGGTACTGTTCGTGTTCTTGTGGCAACAGACATCGCTGCTCGTGGTATTGATATCGATCAGCTTCCACATGTGGTAAACTATGAACTACCAAATGTTCCTGAGGACTATGTACACCGTATAGGTCGTACAGGTCGTGCGGGTAATGAGGGAGATGCTATCTCTTTGGTATGTGTTGATGAAGTGAAACTGCTTCGTGACATTGAAAAGTTGATGAAAAAAGATGTTCAAAAAGTAAGAGAGCCCGGTTTTGATGTCAACCCAGACATTAAAGCAGAGCCTATACAGCAAAAGAGCCGTGGACGTCAACAACAGCGTAAAAAAAGTGCACATGACGGACAGAGTGAACATAATCACCGTCGCCCAAGACCAAACAAGCCAAGATCATCACGATTTGGAACAAACAGACAAGGAAACTCATAATGGCAAAAGCAAATTATTCATACGAGAAACGTGCAAGAGAGCTTGAAAAGCAGAAGAAAAAAGAGGACAAGCGCCTCAAGAAGTTAGCAGAAAAAAATGGTACTACCATCGCTGAAGAGCGCGCTGCTGCAGAGCAAAAAGCAAAAGATAAATAGCATAAATGTCATCTGAAGTGTAAAAACGGAGGGTGAAGTATATTTAGAGAGGCACTTTATTTAAAGAGCTTTAGAAAAGACTCTGTAGTCTCTTCATAAAACCATTTTACAAGGAACGCCTAAGCGCTCCTTAGGGACGACTAGAGTCCTGTAACGTTCTCAGCTTGTGGGCCTTTTTCGCCTTCACCAAGCTCGAAAGTCACTTTTTGACCTTCAGCAAGAGAAACACGACCGTGACCACTACTGTTTACTTGACGAAAGTGTACAAATACATCTTTACCGCCATTTTCTTGTTCGATAAAACCGAAACCTTTTTCATCATTGAACCATTTTACTGTTCCGTTTACTAAATTTGCCATTGCAATTCCTTTTTTTGTGTGCACACCATTTCTGGAGTGCTAAAATCTAAAGTGGAGTGTTCTTTCGAGTGGATCATACTGTCAACGGAAGGTCATCAATAAAATACAAGCTAAAGATGAAACTCTAAATCATCTTTCATTGACGGAATTATAGCTGAATATATGAAGTAATACAATAGCATGGGCTTTTTGACCTTGAAATGCAGAAAAGATAACATATATGGATAGAAGAACGCTAAGTACTATGGCATGAGTATTAGAGCTTGTGGACTCCTGCCTACGCAGGAGTGACGGGAAAAGGGTACTGTAAAGTATAGCTCATTGGTGAACCTAAGAGGAAGGCTATTTCTTGGTATAGAGATCATCATTTGGATGATTTGGCTTTGAGATGTTGCTTTTTTTGTCACTGTGGGTGTCATAATGAACGGTGTCATCTGCCTGTAAAGAACCTAAAATAAGTAGTGTAAGTATCATCATTGCTTTCATGGTCTATCTCCTGTGTATCAAATATTTTATTTCTACTTACATGTAGTAATAAATCAGATGAATTCTATCTGATTTAAATAAGACAATAATACTCTTGTTTAACTATTGTGATTGTTTAAGCGTAATTTTATAACACTACTGATTTATAGTAATTAGACTGAGCTCTAAAAAGAGATGTCATTTGAAAACAGTAGACAAGGGAGATGTAAAACCCTCAAAAAGAGGGTGGGGTATAAGCTGGTGTGAATCTAAAAGAGCAGTTTAGGACTCCTCTTCGTTATAACTAACCTTGGTCATGTTCTCATAACGCTTGTAAGTCTCTTCTGCATGCCAGGTGGCTGTCTCTAAGAACTGTGCAGCATCTTCGCTGTTCATCTTTTCTACCATCTTGAAACGTGTCTCATGATACATATACTCTTTGACCGGGATCTTTGGTCCTTTATAGTCGAGCTTCATAGGATTTTTGCCCTGAGCCTCAAGTTCCGGGTTGTATCTGAATGTAGGCCACAGACCACACTCCACCGCACGTTTTTGCTGATCCATACCGTACTTTAGATCATACCCGTGCGCGATACAGTGGGAGTAGGCGATGATGATGGAAGGGCCGTCATAGCGTTCGGCCTCTATGAAGGCCTTCAGGGTCTGGGTGTCACTGGCACCCATGGCGACACGGGCGACATAGACATTGCCATAGGCCATGGCCATAAGACCAAGGTCTTTAGGGAGCTGTGGTTTTCCGCCGGCTGCGAACTTGGCGACGGCACCGGTTGGTGTGGCCTTGGACTGCTGACCGCCGGTGTTGGAGTAGACCTGTGTGTCCAAGACCAGTATGTTGACGTTTTTACCGCTGGCAAGAACATGGTCGAGACCGCCGTAACCGATGTCGTAGGCCCAACCGTCACCACCGACGATCCATACGGATTTCTTGACCAGATAGTCAGCCAGTTCTGACAGCTGTTTGGCTGCAGGCTGCTCCATACTCTCTAACTGCTCTTTTAAGGTTTCGACACGATCTCTCTGGGCGTAGATACCCGCTTCGTCACTCTGGTCAGCACTCAAGATGGCGTTGGTCAGTTCAGGGTCGAGGGTGTCAAGCTGCTGCAGGAACTCTCTCGCCTGAACCTCATGTTTGTCTATGGTGAGTCTGAAGCCCAGACCAAACTCGGCGTTGTCTTCAAACAGTGAGTTGGACCAGGCCGGACCGCGTCCCTGGAGGTTCTTGGCCCATGGCGTTGTCGGAAGGTTACCGCCGTAGATGGAAGAACAGCCTGTAGCATTGGCGACGATCATACGGTCACCAAAAAGCTGGGTGATGAGTTTAAGGTACGGGGTCTCACCACAGCCGGGGCAGGCACCCGAGAACTCGAACAGCGGTTGGAGGAACTGGCTCTCCTTGACCTTGGCATGGTCGAGTTTGGAGCGGTCGTACTCTGGAAGTTTGGTGAAAAAGTCCCAGTTCTCGATGCCCTCTTGGAGCAGCGGTTCTTTGGCATGCATGTTGATGGCTTTGAGCTCGGGGTTCTCTTTGTTACGACCCGGACAGACCTCTACACACAGAGAACATCCGGTACAGTCTTCGACAGCGACCTGTATGCTGAACTGCTCCTGTGGTTCGAAACTCTTGCCTTTGGCCGTGATCTTTTTAAAGAGTGCCGGAGCATCTGCCAGTAGCGCTTCGTCCACGACCTTGGAGCGTATGACGGCATGGGGACAGACTAGAACACATTTGTTGCACTGTATACAGGCTTCGGGGTCCCACAGTGGAACTTCCTGTGCGATGTTGCGTTTTTCATACTGGGTGGTACCGCTCGGCCAGGTTCCGTCTGCAGGGATGGCACTCACCGGCAGTTCATCACCGTGCCCTTCAATGAGATGGGAGGTGACATTGGCGACAAACTCACTGACCTTGCCCTTGACGGCACGTTCAAGCGGCAGATCACTCTCCGCTTTCAGCGGAACATCGACCTGATGCAGATGTGCAAGAGCATTGTCGAC
>JALWKG010000113.1 GCA_027081565.1 Helicobacteraceae bacterium | reverse complement strand
ACTATATTTTGAAGCCACCTACCCCTACGGTACTCATTAAGGCGATGGCACAGGTTAAACCCACCTTTATGTTGAGTGTGCCTTTGGTCATCGAAAAGATCTACAAAAACAAGATACAGCCAAACTTCGAGAAAAACTTTTTGATCCGGATGCTCTATGCTATTCCTTTTGTACGTCGAAAGTTAAATGCTATGGCTGGTAAAAAACTGATGGAGACGTTTGGTGGTGAACTACGCTTCTTTGGTATTGGTGGGGCGGGCGTCTCTCCCACGGTTGAGAAGTTTCTGCGTGAGGCAAACTTTCCATACTGTATAGGCTATGGGTTGACTGAGACTGCTCCCATATTGGCAGGTACCAATCCTACGGTAACAAAATACAGAGCTATTGGTCCTGCGCTTCCCGGTGTGACTTTAGAGCTGCGTAATCAAGATGCAGATGGTGTAGGTATTTTATGGGCGAAGGGTCCTAACGTCATGAAGGGCTACTATAAAGACCCGGAGAAGACGGCAGAGGTCTTAGATGAAGATGGTTGGTTCAACACGGAAGATATAGGATATTTTGACGAAGATGGTTATTTCTTTATGAGTGGACGTGCCAAAAATATTATTGTGGGTCCTGGCGGTGAGAATATCTATCCTGAGCAGATAGAGGCAGCTATAAACGCACATCCTCTGGTGGGAGATGCTCTTGTCTTTGATGACAATGGAACTGTTGCTGCACGTATCTACCTCGATCCTGAAAAGCTTGATGAACACTTTGGAGTTACATCCAAGTCAGAGACCAAGATGAACGATAAAATAGAAGCACTTCTAGAGGAGATCCGTGAAGAGGTTAACTCCAAGGTCTCTTCATTCTCTCGTATTCGTAAAGTGATCCATCAGCGTGAAGAGTTTGTAAAGACGCCAACCAAGAAGATCAAGCGATACCTTTATGTTGAGGCACCGCATAAGTAATGGTCTCTTCACTTCTTTTTGTATGTTTGGGTAATATCTGTCGTTCACCCTTAGCAGAGGGTTTGGCCAAGCAGTATGCTGACAAACATGGTTTGGATCTCGTTATAGACTCTTGTGGTACGGGAAACTGGCACGTGGGTGAACCGCCTTGTGAAGATTCCATTCGTGTTGCAAAAATACATGGTCTGGATATTTCACAGCAACGATCTCGTCAGATAACACAAAAAGATATTGAGCGATTTGAGTTGATTATTGCACTTGATGAAAACAACCTTCGTGACCTGAAAGCTATGGGTGCTAAAAACGTTGTTAAACTTGGTGACTATGGATATAAGGGTGAAGATGTACCAGACCCCTATTTTTTCCCTGGTTATGAGGGATTTGAGAAGGTTTATGAGATGATCGAGCTCTGTGTCGAAAACCTTTTTAAAAGCAGTATCAATCCCAAGTAACACCATTTTGTTAGCTTGTTAGGCGTTCCGTTAGTGCTAAAGTGTACTAATTATTAAAAGGGCGTTCTTCGTATTTTAAGCTGTTTCCGACAAGAAAAAGTGTACTGCTTTTGAGTGCTGTTATATTGTTATAACGACCCACTCCAAAAGCATAGAACCCCTCTTCAAACAACATCGTTATACCGTCACTCATATCGATCAAAGAAAGCTTACTGTCATCAAGCAGGTTGGCGTCAACAATACCATCAAATTCAAACGCGATATTGATCCAGTCATAACCACGATTTTTGTCTTGAACAGAGAGTTCAATGGTAAAGTTTTGAGGGTGATTCATAGTGACACTGACCAGTTCACCATCAATTGCATGGTCTATACGATCTAACAGTTCTGTGAGTTGTTTGGCTAAAAGAGGTTTCATATTATAAACACAGATGTTTACAGTAGAGCGCTGTGCGCTCTACTGACATCCAACACACTCTTGAGAGCGGTCTTCAACATCGTTGTTAGCTTCTGGTGATTGCGAACGTAGGTAGTAGGTAGACTTTATACCCAGTTTCCATGCCAACATGTAGATATCATTGAGGTATTTACCACTAGCTTTATCAAGAGTAATAAAGATGTTCAGGCTCTGACCTTGATCGATCCATTTTTGGCGGATGGCACCGGCTTTGATCAAGATGCGTTGGTCGAGATCATAGGCAGGTGTATAATATGCCCAGGTGTCAGGACTCAACTTAGGTACAACGACAGGGATGAGACCACTAAGGTTCTCTTCATACCATTTACGTTTATACACAGGCTCTATGGCCTGTGTAGTACCGGTTAAGATAGAGATAGAAGAGGTTGGTGCAACAGCCATAAGGTAACCGTTACGCATACCGTTCTTTTTAATGGTCTCTCTTAACTCATCCCACTCATAGGTCGAAGCAAACAGACCACCACGATCAACAAGGTTACGCACTTCTGCGTTTGCATGATCCATTGGTAAAATACCACGACTCCATTTAGAACCTTCAAATTCAGGATAAGCACCCTTTTCGACCGCTAATTCGGATGAAGCTTTGATGGCGTTATAACTAACAGACTCCATCACTTCATCGATTTTGTCGAAGTGTTCCTGAGAACCCCAAGAGATCCCGGCTTCTGCTAACATCTGTGCTTCACCCATAACACCAAGTCCTACCGAACGTGAGCGCAAGTTAGTGCGTTTTACTTTTTCAAGCGGATAGAAGTTCAGATCAATAACATTGTCAAGCGCACGCATGGCTGTAGGAACGATACGCTCGATGTCCTCTTTAGTGTTGATACGCGAGAGATTGACTGAGGCGAGGTTACAGACTGCAGTTGCGCCATCGATCTTCTCTTTTTCGACGATGAAGACCTGTTGGCCACCGATGCTGTCAAGTGCTGTTACCTTGTTAGCCGGTTTTTCGATCCCACTGTCTACCTTGACCAGCTCATCCTCTTCGTATGTAAGGAATTGTCCATCTTCAAACTTGAGTTTTATGAGGTAGTGGTTAGGGCTGGTGTTCTGAAAGATCTCTGTACAGAGGTTAGAGCTGCGAATGATCCCGAAGTGATCATTAGGGTTAGCTCTGTTAGCGTTGTCTTTAAAACAGAGGAATGGACTTCCAGACTCGAAGTAAGAAGTCAGGATCTTACGCCACAGGTCTTTAGCTTTAATGGTCTCTTTTAAGATGTTTTCATTGTTTTCAAACTCCACATACTTCTTTTCGAATGCTTCTCCATAGAGGTTGGCCAATTCACGAACCTGATAAGGATCGAAAAGTGTCCAGATAGCATCTTCTTGTACCCGTTGCATAAAGAGGTCACTGATCCATAATGATGGGAATAGGTCATGGGCACGACGGCGCTCTTCACCAGAGTTCTTTTTAAGATCAAGGAAGTCGTTGATATCGATATGCCAAGGTTCTAAGTAGACAGCGATAGCGCCTTTACGGGTACCAAGTTGGTCAACTGCAATAGCCACATCATTGGTGATCTTTAAAAATGGTACGGTACCACCGGCAGCATTTTTATGACCATCGATAAACGAGCCGATAGAACGAACCTGTGTCCAATCCCAACCAATACCACCACCAAACTTTGAAAGCAGTGCCATCTCTTTATAAGTATCAAAAATACCTTCGATGTTATCAGGAGTCGAACCGATATAACATGAACTCAACTGGTGACGTGGTGTACGCGCATTTGAGAGTGTTGGTGTGGCTAACATCACTTCAAATTGAGAGATCATGTTGTAAAATTTAATAGCCCACTCTTCTCTGTTCACTTCGTTTTGGGCCAAGAACATCGCGATGCCCATAAACATGTGCTGTGGAAGTTCTATGGCCTTAGTGTGAGCATCTTTAATGAGGTAACGGTCATAAAGTGTTTTAATCCCAAGATAGTTAAAAAGCATGTCTCGTTCAGGTACGATGTGCTTGTCTAACTTCTCCAGGTCATACATGTCACGTAACCCAAGTAATATACGTCCCTCTTTTTCTCCGCGATCAAAGTACTTTTCTAAAGAGCTGTAGCCTGTAAAACCATTGACTTGGTGATAAAGGTCAAACAAAAAGAGACGTGATGCGACAAAAGTCCAGTTAGGGGCATCGATATCTATCTTGTCGACTGCTGTTTTGATTAGTGTCTCTTGAATCGCTTGTGAGGTGATCCCATCACGAAAGTGTAGTTGGGCATCTACTTCAAGCTCACTCTGACTAACGCCAGCAAGACCTTTAACTGCAGCAGCAGTGTATTTCTGTATTTTAGAGATGTCGAGTGTCTCACGTCGACCATTTCGTTTTAAAACCGTTATCATGTTGCTCCTTGGATCTATTTATTTTCTATGGACTAGCTGTTATTTAAAAACACGTTTGAAGATAGCATCTACATTTTTAGTGTAATAATCATAGTTAAAACACTCACGAATAGCTTCTTCACTTAAACTGTTACGCAGCTCTTCATCAGCCAAAAGGTGATTTAAGTAGAGGCTTTCTCCTGCTTCGTTAGTAGTAGGTTTGCCCTGCTGGATCTCTTCCCAAACTTTCATCGCATTACGCTGAACGATACGATAAGCATCCTCACGGCTGACACCCTGAAGTGGCAGTTCAAGTAGAACACGTTGTGAGAAGACCAAACCACCTGTTAGGTTCAAATTTCTCATCATGTTCTCTGGAAACACTGTTAGGTTAGCAATAACGTTATTCATACGGTGAAGCATAAAGTCCATGGTAATGAAAGCATCTGGTAACCAGAAGCGCTCGTTTGATGAGTGAGAGATGTCACGTTCGTGCCATAGCGCTACGTTTTCCATTGCCGGATTGGCGTAAGCTCTAATTGTACGAGCAAGACCAGTAATGTTCTCTGTCAAGATAGGGTTACGTTTGTGAGGCATCGCTGAGCTGCCCTTTTGACCTTTAGCAAAATACTCTTCTGCTTCATAGACTTCTGTACGTTGTAGGTGACGAACTTGTACTGCAAATTTTTCTATTGAAGAAGCAAGCAGTGCTAAGGCACTGGCAAGGCGTGCGTATCTGTCTCTGTGAACTACTTGGTTTGAAACAGGCTCCGGTTTAAGTCCAAGTTCTGCCATGGCAAGTTCTTCAAGCTCTAGTGGCGCGTGTGCGAAGTTGCCCATGGCTCCTGAGATCTGACCAACAGCGATAACGTCCATTGTCTGTTCGAGGTTTAATAGGTGGCGTGACATTTCGTCATACCAAACAGCAAGGGTGAGACCAAAAGTAATAGGTTCACCGTGAATACCGTGTGAACGTCCAACCATCAAAGTCATTTTGTGTTCCATAGCTCTGGTCTTAATAGACTCCATAAGCATCTTTACATCATCTATGACAATGTTAAGTGAATCACGCATTTGCAGAGCAACACCTGTGTCAACTGCATCTGAACTGGTCATACCGTAGTGGAACCATCGTGACTCAGCACCAAGACTTTCGGATACACTGGTGTTAAAAGCTATGAGGTCATGTCGTGTGACAGCTTCGATCTCTTCGATGCGTTCTACTGAAAATGATGCATTTTTAACGATCTTGTCTGCATCCTCTTGAGGAATTTTTCCCAGTTTTGCCCATGCTTTAACTGCAGCTTTTTCTACTTCCAACCATGCAGCATAACGTGCATGTTGTGTCCAGTTTTTTGCCATCTCTTCACGAGAGTATCTTTCTACCATGTGTAACCTTTTATTTATAGAGACCTTCAAACCACTTGAATGAGAAGGTCTCGTCAGTTTTATATTGTTTGCTTAGCGTGTACGTTCTCTTAGCTTGAGAAAGCTTGGCTATAATTCTGCAAATCTTCACATAAATACTCTTCGATTTTGAGGTA
>JALWKG010000112.1 GCA_027081565.1 Helicobacteraceae bacterium | reverse complement strand
CTGTCACATCGACATCAGTGGCAAGAGTTAGTGTTCCGGGCAATGGTACTGACACACTTGCCGGTGTTGTCACTTGGCCATACTGCGGATGTATAAAAGTATTTCCACCTTCTTCAGTCAACTCAACATCCGAGCGATATGTTAATGCCATTGCCCACATATCGAGTGGTTTATAAGCTAAGGCAAGGTTGTATCCCAGATCCCAGCTATCACCTGTTAAATCTAGGTTACCGCCACCTGCTGCTGTTTTGACAACACCTTCTGAATAGACAAAACGTATACCGCCAGCTATGGAGAGATTATCCATAAGTCTATATGACAACGTTGGGTTGACCTCGATGACTTTCAGAGTAAATTCTTTTGCCATATTTGCTTCTATCCCTTCTGGCCACTGTTTAGACAAGCCGGCAGGAGCATTTACAGAAAGACCCATACGTACATCTTCATCTTCACCAATAGGTGCACTCACAAGATAGATTTGCGGTAGTACAAAATCTTCTGATGTGCTTTGAGCAGTATGCGATGGTACCCCACCTGCAGACCCTTCGAAGTCAGTCGGGTTAAGATGAATATACATCAAGTTGAGTTCAAGTTGTTTATCTTCACTCATAAACGCCATGTTCGCCGGATTGTAGTAAGCAGCATCTGCAGTTGATGCATTTGAAACATATGCACCGGCTAATGCCGTAGCATTTAAGGACTGTTCAGGGATCTTATATCCTGACGCTATAAGCGTTGTTGCTGCTGTAACAGAGATCAATAGTAGTTTTTTCATTAGTTCTCCTAAGTACTGGGGATCATTCTCTTTAAGAGGCTATACACAGTAGAATGCGTCTATTCTGCCATACTTATATTATAACTTTCTTTAATAACTAAATATTTCTTCTATATTGAGCCCACTTTTTTGCTAAGTTAACACATTGTAAACGTAATATTAATAATTTTCGTTAGATTTAGCCCTTTTTAATACCACCATGTCTATAGTAAAGGTTATATTTTTGCAACAGGAGTGTTACATGTCGATCACAAGACCAAAACTTTTACGCTCAGTTATAGCTGCATCGGTACTTACTACAAGCATGGTTCATGCTGCCGGTTTTGCTATTATTGAGAATTCTGCCTCAGGTATGGGGTCTGCTTTTTCCAGTGGTGGTGCAGCAGGTGAAGATGCCTCTACTGTCTGGTTCAACCCCGCTTCCATGACACTTCTAAAAGGTCAAAACGCTGTAGTCGCCGGACACCTTATTGTCCCTACTGCTGACTTTACCAACAACGGTTCGACCAATGCAGATGGTTCTGCACTCTCCGGTCCAGACTCTCAAGGGGGTAAAAATGCTTTTGTCCCTAACCTCTATTATGTGGGGCAAGTCACCGATAGCATCTATCTCGGTGTGAGTCTCAATGCACCTTTTGGTTTGGGGACCAAGTATGATGATGACTGGGTTGGTCGCTACCATGCTGTTGACACAGAGCTAACAACCATCAACTTTAACCCAGCCATTGCTTGGCGTATTAATGAACAGTGGAGTATTGGTGCCGGCGTGAGTCTTCAATATGTAGATGTAACCTTGACAAGTGCCATAGATACTGGAGCGTTAATTGGTTCACCTAACAGCGCAGACAGTTTCGCTTCACTTACCGGTGACAACACAGATAGCCTCTCATACGGTTGGAATGTTGGTCTAGTTTATGAACCACAAGAGACAACACGTATCGCGATTGCCTATCGTTCAGGTATAAGCCATGATGTTAAAGGTGATGCGGACTTCACCATGAACGCTGCATCTGGGCCTATCGTCAGTACAGGAATTTTCACTGATACGACACTTTACTCTACAGTTGAGCTTCCGGCAAGTGCATCACTCAGTCTTTTCCAGAACTTCAGTGACTTTGATCTTATGGCAGATGTCACATGGACTAACTGGAGTGTTTTTGAAGAGTTACGTATAAAATACGATAACCCGCAACAGCCTGACTCTGTCACCACTGAGAACTACCAAGACCAGTGGCGCGCTGCTCTAGGTGGTCGTTATCATCTAGATAAAGCCATCGTTTTCAGAGTGGGTCTTGCGTATGATCAAAAAGCCGTTAAAAGTGCAGAATACCGTACACCACGTATACCGGACAATGATCGTATTTGGACCTCTTTAGGTATGGGCTGGCAATTTTCCGAGATCGTTGGAATGGACTTAGGCTACAGCCATCTTTTCGTTCCTGACACATCCATCAACAACACTTTTGAATCAAGTCAGGCGACACTTGCCCACACCCTCAAAGGTAACTATGACGCCAGCGTCGATATCTTCAGTGCACAGCTGAACGTGAAATTTTAGGAGCTATTATGAATTATAAGACTTTACTACTAGCTGCCACAGCTGCAGCCCTACTCATAAGTGGTTGTGAAACAGACAGAGGAACCAAACTGCAAGACTCTCTTGTAGGCAATACCGTAGAAGACAAAATCGCAGGATATGCTGTTTTTAACCCTACTGAGGGGAAAATCCCTTATCCAAACAACATCTTGTATGCACCTAACAGTTCATCTACAAATGATCCTGATGGTGTAACATTGAACATCCCTTATGAACCTACAGATGCAGATGCTGGTATCAAAAAACAGCTAAATGAACTTACTGGTTTTGCTACAACAGCACCTATTACAGCACCTGTCACAGCTACATTGGACCCTAGCACAATTGGTACTGGTACACAAGTATATGATGTAAATATGACGGGTGGTGCCGTAACTGCAATCAATTCAAAACTCACCTTTGGAGTTGACTACTACGCTACACAGAGTGGTAGTAATATCGTGATCTTGCCACTACAGCCACTTAAATCAAACACCAATTATATGGTTGTATTGACCAGCGATCTAAAAGACAGTGCGGGTCGTGCACTGGCTCCGGACATTGCCACTGCTCTAACATTAGGAGCCAATGATGTGAAAGCAGGTGGTTCTTTAGATGCTCAGACAGCAGCCGCACTAGAAGCGATCCGTCAAGGGAACAGACAGATGATGACCGTTTTAGCCTTAGCAGGAAAAGATCCTAGTAAAACTGTTCAAATCTGGAACTTCCATACTCAAGTAGTTGGTGCTGTACAAGCCAATATTGCTTCTAATATTGCAGGATCTTCATCATTAACCCTGAACAATAAAGGGTTTACTACAAAATATATCTTAGGATTAACAGCAAACCCAACAGATGGTAAGGCACAGATCTATGATGGTAATATTTCCGGGTTGCCACAATATATGCCACAATCCATCACACAGGATCCAACCAATGCTTTAAATGGACAGTTCAAATACAGCAGTCCCTTTACACCTGAAGTCAATGCAAGTATCACTGTTCCTGTTGTTGCATTTATCCCCAATGCAAACTCAGGCTGTGGAGATATGCCAAGTGCAGGCTGGCCTGTCGTAATCTATCAACATGGTATCACTCGCGTACGTACTGACCTGTTTGTTTACGGAGAGACACTTGCAGGAGCACCTATCTGTCATGCTGCTGTTGCTATGGACCTTCCACTTCATGGTGTCACTGAGTCAAATGTATCTAAAAATCCTTTTTATAAAGCAGGCATCGAACGAACATTTGACTTTGACTTTGTGACAGAAGATGCTGACGACAACGTAATCGCAAAAGCACCAGATGGTATCATTGATAGTTCTGGTACCTTTTATATGAACCTTGAGCATATCATGACAACACGTGATAATATGCATCAAACCACTTCTGATCTCTTAGAACTTGAAGCTTCGATTCCAAATGCTGACCTTGATAGTAACGCTACACTTGCATTTGATGCAACAAAAGTAAGCTTTTTAGCACACTCTTTAGGTACGATCTCTTCTATCGGTTATATCAACCAGACTTCTGGACTTAAAACAGCTACTTTAGCTATGCCGGGGCAAGGTGTCATTGATATCGTACGTTACTCACCAGTATTTTCACCTGCCATTAAGGCTGGTCTTGCAGCAGTTGGAATCAACGAAGGAACATCTTCATACGAATCATTTATGCTGGCATCTCAAACCATTATTGAAGATGCTGATCCGGCAAACTACACAATATCTATTGGTAATTCCGACCTTCCGATCTTGGAGATAGAGGCAGTAGGAAATGGTTCAGAAGGAACAGGTGACCAACATATTCTAAACAGTATCGCATCAGCACCACTGGCTGGAACTGATCCGTTTATTAAGTTCACTAAAGCTAAAGATATCAACACAACAGGACTAGCATCTGGAGACTTATATATTCTAACGGGGACAAAGACTGTTTCAAGGTTGACAGAAGGTGAACATCGATCTCCACTTGATCCACAATACAGTAGTGAAGCAACAACAGAGATCCATACAGAAGTTGCTTCATTTATATCTTCTCAAGGGGCTGCTATCAAAGTGGCTTACCCTTCGATCATTAAACAGTAATAGATTCAAAAGGGGTTATCCCTTTTTGATATCCTTACTTTTCAAATCCATAAAGCATCTCAATCTCTTTATCCCAGATCGTCTCATCGATGGTCTCAAGGATCAATGGGATGTCATTCATACGCTCATCATTCATTAAAAACTTGAAAGCGTCAGCTCCGATCTCACCAAGACCTATGCTTTGGTGTCTGTCCACATGAGAGCCTAGTGGTGGTTTAGAGTCGTTAATGTGCATACCCTTGAGGTACTTAAATCCAACCACTTTTTCAAACTCAGCCCAAGTTGCATCATAAGTCTCACGTGTTCTAATGTCATACCCTGCCGTAAACATATGACAGGTATCTATACAGACACCCACACGAGACTTATCTTCGATCTTGTCAATAATATGTGCCAAATGCTCAAAACGCCAACCTAAGTTACTTCCCTGACCTGCTGTGTTTTCAAGAACAAGACTCACACCAGAAGTACACTCTAAAGTACGGTTCATGTTCTCAGCGATAGCATCCAAACACTCATCTTCCGGGATTTTTTTAAGGTGAGACCCCGGGTGAAAGTTCAATCTGTCCAGACCCAGTAACATACAACGCTCGACCTCATCAACAAAGGCATTATAAGACTTGTCTCTTTTTTCCATCTCTGGATGTCCCAAATTAATAAGATAAGAGTCATGAGGTAAAACATGCTTTGGCAAGATACCACTTAATTCAAGGTTCTCTTTAAACTTGTCTATAGTTGCTGCATCTAGAGGTTTTGCTGCCCATTGGCGCTGGTTTTTGGTAAAGAGGGCAAAGGCTTTTGCTCCTATTTTTATGGCATTCAAAGGGGCGTTAAATACACCACCTGCGGCTGATGTGTGGGCGCCTACAAATTTTTGGCTCATAATATTTCCTAAATGATAGTTTTTGGAATTATACTTTGTTGTTCTGAAGTTCCATTCTGTGTTGAATTTTTGGTTTTTCTTTTAAGTTGAATTGATTGATTTCATTTTTATGAACTTACCATTTTCTCTTGGGTTACTTACTAACTCTCTCTTGTTTAGTTATTACCTTGTGCATCAAACTGTGGCGAACTGAACTTTTTACGACTCGGCATTTAGTGCCTCCCTGTATTGCACTGTTGGTGCTGATCTCTCTGTCGCGTCAGAGATGAGAAGCGTAAAGTAAAAGCCAACTGCTTGGCTTTTATAACTTCGGAAACAAAGTTGTTATGCGAAGCATCAACGGCGTAGACCTTACGAAAAAGAGAGAGACGCTGTTGTTGACACGATTTATCTTTCAAGCTAAAGCAGCTAGATTATCGTTCTTTATATTGTTACGGCTCCCATTGTTA
>JALWKG010000111.1 GCA_027081565.1 Helicobacteraceae bacterium | reverse complement strand
TCTGAGGAGAGGTTCTAGACTCTACAACTGTACGTGTAGTATCGAAGAACATCATACCAAATGCATAAAGTGCCATGACCGCACCTGTATAGACGATGATCTGAATCGCGCCTAAGAAATCTGCACCTAGCATAAAGAAAAATGCTGAGATAAAGATCATACCTGCCGCCAAAGCACTAAGTGCATAGAGGGCGTGGTTTGTTAACACTGTGATAAGAAACATCACAGTTGTTAAGATAGCAAATGTATAAAATGCTATAGCTTCCATCCGGTCTCCTTAATACGCAAGCGGCGTTGATTTAACGCGCTCGTCTTCATGTGGGGTAACAGCACCAAAACCTGGATACTCAGGAACTTCACCCTTGAGTGCCATGTCAAATGGTGTTAACATATCATCGTACTCTGTATAGTGTGCACGCTGTTCTGAGGTGTTTTCATAACGGCCACCATGAACAATAGCAAGCTCTGGACATACTTCTGCACAATAGCCACAGAAGATACAACGACCAAGGTTGATCGTGTATTCACTGACCACTTTACGGTTGTTCTCATCGATCTTAGTGTCCATACGAATACAGTCAGAGATACAGATCTTCTCACAAAGACCACAACCAATACAACGCTCTGTACCAGACTCCCAAAGACGTTGCATCTCATGAACCGCACGGTAACGTGGGCCAACAGGCAGTTTCTCTTTTGGATACTGTACCGTATGGATGTCAAACTTGATCATCTCACGCATAACAACCCATAGACCAACAAAAAGCTCGCCTCTGATTGCACGAGAGAAGACTTGCTTCGCCTTCTCCCAACCGGTTTCAGGATAGCTTTCAATGTCTACTTTATAGTAGCCACTTTCACTAACATTTCTATTTTCAAATTGTTCTAAACTCATCATCTACCCCTAAAACATCATCACAAAGCCGGTAACAACAACGTTGAGTACCGCTAGTGGCATAAGAATTTTCCAACACAACCACATCAACTGGTCAGGTCTGATATCCGGCCATGCTGCACGTGTCCATAAAAAGAAGAAGAAGAAAAATGCCATCTTCAACAAGAACATCAATGCACCAAAGACCGAACCATCACCAAATCCACCAAGGAAAAGAAGAACGATCACAAACGAGATAAAGAACATGTTTGCATACTCACCGATGAAGAACAGACCCCAACGCATACCCGAGTACTCTGTACCAAAACCATCAATGATCTCGTGGTCATTCGCCACCAAGTGGAACGGTGTACGACCTGTTTCTGCAAATGCTGCGATCCAGAAAAGAACAAACGCTACAGGTTGTGACCAGATGATCCAGTCACCCACACCGCCTGCCTGATAGTTGTTAAAATCGATCAGAGAGAACGAACCAACCATCATCAGTGGTGCAAGCAGCGCAAGACCTGTAACAACCTCATAAGAGATAAATACAGCTGCCGCACGTGCAGCAGAAAGAAGTGCAAACTTATTACTTGAAGCAAGTGAACCTAAAAGTGGTCCGTAAAAACCAACTGCCATAACACCTAGAATATACAATATACCGATGTTAACATCAGCTACGATCGGGTGAACGGTATAACCGAAGATCGTAAACTGTGGCATAAAAGGAATCGCTGCTGCTGCCATAAATGCTGTTGCTGCTGTGATAACCGGTGCAATCTTAAAGATCGGACCAACAGCATTTGTTGGAACAATATCCTCTTTAGTAAAGAGCTTAATACCATCTGCCGCGATCTGAAGTACACCAAATGGTCCAACATTCATTGGCCCAAGACGACGTTGCATAAATGCAAGTATCTTACGCTCAAAGTAGGTACCAAAACCTGCTAGCGCTGAGAAGACTAACAAGATCACAACGATCTTAATAATCGTCTCTATGAAATATGCTGTTTCCATTAATTACACCTTTTTAATTGTTGCACTGCAAAAACGATAGTCGTTAAAGAGTGCCTCAGAGTTAAGATTAGAGTCAAAACTTGGAACAAACGGAATATTTCCGCCGATTTTACTGTCTATTTTAACATGAAGTTCCAAAGAACCTTTTGTTGTCTCAACAGCAACCTTGTCACCTTCTGCTAATTCATTTGCTTTTGCGTAGTCACTACTCACATACAGACCCACTTCTTCATTTAACTGATGAGACATGTTCGTAAAGTCATTAAACTGTAAAGTTGGGTTTGCAAGATAGACAAGTGCCTCTTTCATCGCTGCATCTTCATCAAACTTCTCTACGTTTTCATCAACAGTAGTTGCTTCTGTGATCTCTAACGCATATCCACGCATCTCTTCACCTTTGTTGGTGTAGTGATTTGGAAGATCGTCAAATTTTTCAGCTTTGAAACCTGCAACAGCACCTAACATCTCTGTATAGTCTATCGTCTCTTTGGCATCAAGACCGAGTGCATTGGCGATGTCGTTAAGCTCGTAACCTTCATATGGAAGTGCCGCATTGGTTGGGTTCACACGCAGTTGGATACTCGTTAGCGTTCCCTCTTGCTGATTCATCGCCGGCATGTCAAGATCGCCTTTGCCTGCTGCACTTAAAACAAAGTCAGCTGCAACGTTATAACCAACACTGTATTTACCAGCACTCTCATCAAGCTCACAGATCATGGCAACACCAAGTGAGTTTCCTTTTTCAGGGATCATAGTGATACTAAATGCTGTATATTTTTCAACAAGAGCGACCAAACGTGCAAGGTTGGCAGCATTTGGATGGCTGTAGAAATCAGGACCGACCATCATAGCGAAGGTATCTTTTTTCTTTAACATCTTCTCCATTGTCTCATCGAACTTCTTAGGTGCACCAACGATCTCCAAAAGACGGTTATCATCGACTTCTACCTCTTTTTGGACCTTTTTAGGGACCATCTTAGACTTCTCGACTTCGATCTCTTCTTCTTCGCCTGTCTCTTCATTGACCTTCATCTCTTTGACGATCTCAATGACCTTCTCTTTAACCGTCTCCGTTACTGTCACTGTCTTCATCGAGTGAAATGAAGCAATATACTCAGCAACTTCAGCAGGTAAAACATCTTTTTTAGCAAAAAGGTCCAAGATAAGGTACATCACGGCTTCTTCTTGCATAGGCGCATGATTAATTGCCATGATGTTTTTACCCATACTCTCTACAACAGGATCAGCAACAGGGTGGAAATACATTGCCGCACCCTTGTTCATGATCATAGAGTTGTTCAATGCAAAACGTGCATTTGGATTATCTGTCTTTACTGCAGAACCTACAGAGATGACAAAGTTCGCATCATTGACTGCTTTAAGTGGTGTTTTAAAAGTTGCATTACCACTTACGGAAGCATAAGCTTTCATAAATGCAGCAAACTTACGCGCCTCTTCATTGATCAGCTTATAGCCACGTGCCTCTTTTAACTTTTGAAGGATCAGTGCCTCTTCGTTAGTGATCTGAGAATCAAACGCAATCGTGTCTGCTTTTTCAAAGGCTTCAACTGCTTTGGCAAATGCCGCTTCGTCTTTACCTTCAACCTTGTTTTCAAAGTTGTAGCCATAACGACCTGCACCACAAAGTGAGACATAGTTCCACTCATTTTGAACACGGTAGATCTTAGGTTCAGGCGCATCAATACTGTCATGTTTTACTTCATACTGGATCTGACATCCGGCTGAACAGTGTGAACAGGTGGCAGGGACCTTAGTCAGCTCCCATGAGTTTGATGTGTACTGGAAGTCTGCAGAGACGATAGCCCCAACAGGACAGACCGCTGAACACTCACCACAATCGGTACAGTCAAGTGTCTCACCGTTATTTGGCTGGATCAATGACTTGTTCAGTTTGTTCCACATAGAGTATGCATCTTTAGGCATACTCTCTTTGAACTCAGCATCAATAGCATCTGAACCACGAGGACGAGTACTTAAAGCACCGTCACCGATCATATCTTTACAGACAGTTGTACAACGTTCACACATAATACAGAGACTTGGATCATAATTAAGAAGACCCCAGTTCTGGATAGAACGGTCAACATCTTTGATCGCATAACTCTGAGAGTCAACACCAACCTCTAGAGTATAGTTTTGAAGCTCACACTCACCTGATTGATCACAAACACCACACTGTAGTGGGTGGTTGACATCATAGACTTCCATGATCGCACGCTTTTCAGCTTCGATCGTCTCAGTCGATGTTGTGATCTCCATACCATCTTTACTTTTGGCATTACAAGCATACACCTGTTTTCCATCTGCTTCAACAAGACAGATACGACACGCCAGTGTTGGACTACAGCGTGTCAGATAACAGATAGCTGGGATAAAGATATCATTAGCACGCGCAGCGTTAAGGATAAGTTCACCCTCTTGCGTTTTAACCTCTTTACCGTCTATCGTAATAGTTATTTCACTCATACCTATTTACTCTCTCTCTTAAAATTTACTGTCTCGAAGCGGTAATCGCTTCGTACATTTAGACCCAAGTCAAAGGTTGGATGCAGAGCAACCGTCCCTTTGAGTGTATTATCAAGCTTGAAAATACGACGAACAGTTTCACCAGCATAGACAAATGAGACTGCATCACCGTCACTAAGACGGGCTGCAGCTGCAAATGATGCTGAACCGTACAGGTTGTTGTCATTTTCAAGTTGTTCAGTTGTTGCAGTAAATGCATTGAACTGAAGTACTGGATTGGCATGATAGATCACCGCTCCATTAAACTCAGGAAGCTCGGCGACCTCTTCAGGATGCCCTCCACGATGAACTTTTACACCCTCAAGAACATAACCGCGTTCATCAACACCTTTAGCAGAGTAGAAGTTACCCAGGTCATCAAAACCAACGGCTTTGAAACCACTCTCTTCTGGTAAGTTCGATGTGTAATCAATTGTATTTTCAGCAAAAACGCCCAGTGCATTGGCAATGTCATTTAAGGTATAACCCTCAAAGCCTAAAGCCACATTGGTAGGAAGCAGACGTTTATCAATGCAGACCACGGTTCCCTCTTGCTGATTAAAGGCAGGAACTGCTAGGTCCGCACCCTCTAAAGCAGAGATGACAAAGTTGCCTTTAGCGTTATAACCTACAACGTTTTCACTATGATCATCGATGTCAAGATCAGCGATCAGTGAAACACCTAAGGTATTAACCTCTGTAGGGACTACCAACACTTTAAAATCACTGTACTTTTCAATAAATGCCACCAAGCGTGCAATATTCTCAACACGTTCATGTGCCAATATATCTGAACCGATGACTAAGGTCTTGGATTTAGAACGTAAAAACTGCTTTTTCATCAGTTCAAGTTCGTCATCTCCAACATTGGTCTCAGCACTTAAGTAACCTTCATCAAGAGTATCGATAAAGGCTTGCTCACGTTGTGTCAGTTCTTGGTCTACTATTAGTGTCTGCGCAAGTAGTGCTAAGACACCCTCTTCTGTTCCAACTTCATACTTCACAAACTGTGTCACAGTGTTTTGAAGCAGTGCATCTTCAAGAGGGTGCATATAAACAACTTTAGCACCGTTGTGACGGGCTGCCGTAGTCATGGCGTAACGCACACCAGGATTGTCAGTCGCGATACGACTACCAATCACGATGATGGCATCCGATGCTTTGAGACTTTCAAGATCTGCAGAGTAGTGTTTCGTTCCACTCACCGAAGCGTAAGCATCCATAAAAAGCTGCATGTGACGGGCATCTCTGTTAAAGAGTTTAAGTCCCAGCTTCTCTTTCAGTGCTTTTAAGATCATAGCCTCTTCATTGGTGATCAAAGAAGAGAAACGGATCGCTTTGGCTTTACTGACAGCTTCTACTG
>JALWKG010000110.1 GCA_027081565.1 Helicobacteraceae bacterium | reverse complement strand
TCTGGTATCCGTGTTGGTTCTGCTGCACTGACATCACGTGGTATGAAAGAAAAAGAGTTCGAGATCATTGCTGAACGTATGTGTGATGTTCTTGACAACATCGAAGACGCAGCACGTCATGCTGAGATCAAAAACGAGCTTAAAGAGCTTGCTCAGAACTTCGTTATCTATAACCAAGCAACATACTAAGCCCAGATGGTCTCTACACTTTTTCCTTTAGTACGGGACCACTACTGGTTGAAACACCCCAAGATCATTGAAGAGATCAACTTTAAAGCTCATACTTACCTCAGTAAGTATGAGCGTGTTGATGATTATCTCAGTGATGAGATCATCCAAAAACATCTTGACCACAAACTCATCATCGCCACATCCATACCTCAGGATGCTCCATTTTTTGTTTTTGACTACAATGGAGATGATGCTGCACGTTTTTTACATAAAGCTGCAAAGATATTGAGACAAAATTCTCTCGATCAGTTTCAGCCCTATGAGAGTAAAACAGCCGCTCATCTACACCTCTATGTCTATTGTGGCCATATTTCAGCTCCCAAAAGAGAAGAACTTGGTAAAATAATCTCTACTATGTTGGAAGAAAAACTTCCAAAACAGTGGCGGATATTTCCCAATTCAGGCCTGCCAGATGCCTACAACATTTTAAATCTGCCCTATCAAACATTTAAAGGTTAAACCATGGATGAGAAAAACGAACTTAACGACATTATTTTAAACAAGACATCAAACACGAACAGTACTAAAAAGATACTCCTCACCATCGCGACCTTCGCTATCATATTGATCATCGTGGTCATCGTTATGAACCAATTTAGTGGTAACAACGACAGTAACCTCCCTCATGCTCCTCAAAAGAGTCAGATAGTTGTGGAAGAAGAGGTCATTGAAGAACCTGCTTATGACAATAAAGAGGCACATATACCAGTCATTGAAAATGCTATCGAGCACACCAGTGAACTGATAGAAGAGGATGAGACTACAGAGAGTGTCCCTGATGGAAAAGACGAAACAAAACGCATCGTTGAATCTGCTTTTGAAGAGCCTGATATTGTTGAAGAACCAACATACAGTACTGCTAAAGAAGAGACAAAGCAACAGGTCTTAAAGCCAAAAAAAGTGACACAGACAAAAAAGCATACTGTTAAAAAGAGCAAACCTGTAGTTAAGAAACACACATCAACCAACAAGAAAAAGTCAGCACCAGCATCATCTGGTGCCTACTATGTTCAGGTAGGATCTTTTGCAAAGTACAAGCCTGCCAAAGCATTTTTAGACAAGATCGCAGATCGTGGTTATACCTACACTTTCCATAAAGTGACCCGCAACTCTAAAACAGTGACTAAAGTACTTGTTGGCCCGTTTAGAACCAAAGCGGCTGCACGTGAAGCACTGCCTGTCATCAAGACGCATGTTGTCTCTGGTGCTTTTCTTACCAAAATATAAAGGCTCTTTGTGATCAAGACACAACACTTTATGCTCGACCAATTTGCACCCATAGCGGTGTATGAAAAACTTAAAAATCGTTTTAGCGACGAGATCAGTTTTCTTTTCGAAAGTGCCGGAAGTTCTGATGGAAACTACTCTATCATAATTATTGGTGCTAGAGAGCGTCTCCAATACAAAGACAATGTTACTACTTATACTGATGCACAAGGTTGCTTAGAGGTCATTCATGAGTCTCCTTTTGAGTTTTTAAAAAAGTATTATGCCAAGGTCGACACAGAGCAATACAAGCAGTACACCAAAGAGCTTGGACTCGGTTACATTGACGGTTTTATTGGCTATATCGGCTATGACATGGTCAAAGTCTTTGAACCTGTACTTGCGTCGTTTATGGACAAACTTGATGACACGATGGGTATTCCAGACCTGGACCTTGTCCTTCCAAAGATGGTCGCTGTCTACTCCCACAAAGACCATCAGATCACACTCTTAACACTCGAAAAGGGTTTTGAGTCACATTTTGATGCCATAGAGAAGGATCTGAAATCTTCTTACTCTTACACTCCTTTTAAACCACTGATCGGTGACGATGAAGGCTCTTTTGCCTTCTCTAAAGAGAAATTCTTTGAGATGGTAGCCAAGTCCAAAGAGATGATAAAAAGTGGTGATGTCTTTCAGATCTTGATGACCAACCGTTTTGTGAGAGATGTCAAGGTCGATCCTTTCTCTTTTTACAGAATACTACGTACTAAAAACCCTTCTCCGTACATGTTTTTGATGGAGTATGAGGATTTTAGTATCGTGGGTTCATCTCCTGAAGTCATGGTACGTCTGACCGAAGGTGAATTACTGCTTCGTCCTATTGCAGGAACCAGAAAACGTGGTGCGACAAAAGAGCAGGACAAGGCGATGGAAGATGAACTTCTGGCTGATCCTAAAGAGTTGGCAGAACACCTCATGTTGATCGATCTTGGACGTAATGACGTAGGGCGTGTTGCTAAGACGGGAACCGTTAAAGTAGAAGACATGATGCATATTGAGCGCTACTCTCATGTCATGCACATCGTTACCGATGTCGTGGCAGAACTTCGTGATGACAAGGATATGTTTGACCTTTTTGCCGCGACCTTTACTGCAGGTACGATGACTGGTGCACCCAAGATCCGTGCCATGGAGCTCATCGCCGAATTTGAAGGACTAAAGCGTGGTTTTTACAGTGGTGCTATCGGTTATTTCGGTTTTGACGGAAACATGGACTCTGCCATCACCATACGAACTTCTCTTGTCAAACCTGACAGAGTGATCTTACAAGCAGGTGCAGGCATCGTAGCCGACTCAGTACCTGAGATGGAGTACCAAGAGGTCCATAACAAACTCGGTGCACTCGTCAGCTCGCTCAACGACCTGAAAGATATCAAGTGAGACTCTTTGCCATCTTTGGTAACCCGGTAGCGCACTCCCGTTCACCGCTTATGCATAACCATGTCTTTAAGACTTTGGGTTTTAAGGGGTGCTACACCCGAATACAGCTAGAAGATGGCAGCAGACTGAGAGAGACCTTTTTCGGACTTGGACTCAGTGGCGCCAACATAACCATTCCCCACAAAGAAGCCGCATTTAATGCCTGTGACGAGATCAGAGGCTTTGCCAATAAAGTCGGTGTTGTCAACACCATCATCAACGAAAATGGCAGACTTATAGGCTATAACACTGATGCAGACGGTTTTATCTACGCCATCAAACCTTTTGGCACCATAAAGTCTGTTCTTGTCCTGGGTGCAGGGGGAACAGCAAAAGCCCTAAGTCAACGTTTTATAGACGAAGGCTTGGAGGTCACCATTACCAACCGTTCAGAAGGCAGACTTAAAGAGTTAGACAACTCAGACTGTACAACATCAACCTGGGAGCAGTTAGAGACCAAGGCCTATGATCTTATAGTCAACACCACTTCTGCAGGCCTCAACGACGAGAACCTCCCTGCCCCACTAGAACTTCTGCAACCGCTTTTAGAAAAGGCCTCTTTTGCAGCAGATGCCATATACGGAAAGGTCACCCCTTTTCTAAAGCTTTGTGCTTCACTCGACCTACAAGCAAAAGATGGTGCGGACATGCTCTTGGGACAAGGGGTTCTTGCAAACCACTACTTTACAGACCAAAGCTACAATCTTGAAGAGATAGAGTTGGCTATGAAAGAGAGTTTCTCTTTTTAATACCCTCTATATAATAGAAAAACCACTTTTTATGATCTGTTACAAAAAAGCACGATATTAAAAACTAAACAGGATAACATTATGTCAGAATCAATAGAGATCATCTCATGGAACGTCAACGGTATACGTGCTGTAGCTAACAAAGAAGCCCTTAAATGGATCGATGAACGCCAACCGGACATCTTATGCCTCCAAGAGATCAAAGCACTTCCAGAGCAGATACCAGAAGATCTTTTTGAGACTAGATTTTCTACATTAAGCATCAATAGTGCTGACAAAAAAGGTTATTCGGGAACGGCTGTCTTTTCACAGCTTACGCCAGAGTACACAGACAATCGTCATGACATCGATCTTGCTCGTGAGGGACGTATAATAGAGCAGGACTATGGAGACTTTGTGCTCTTTAATGTCTACTTCCCAAATGGTCAAAAAGATGAAGAACGTTTGGCACTTAAAATGAAGTTTTATGATGACTTTTTAAACTATTGTGACAAACTTCGTGATGAAGGGAAATCCATCGTTATCTGTGGTGATGTCAACACTGCTCACAAAGAGATAGACCTCAAAAATCCTAAAGCCAACTCCAAGACCTCAGGGTTTCTGCCTATAGAACGTGAGTGGATGGACAAACTGGTAGACCATGGCTATGTAGATACCTTCCGTTATGTACATGGGGACAAAGAAGAGGAGTACAGCTGGTGGTCATACCGTTCAGGAGCACGTGCCAAAAACGTAGGCTGGCGCATCGACTACTTCTTTATCTCCGATGATCTGACGGAGGTTCTAGAAGATGCCTTTATATTGCAAGAAGTGACAGGTTCTGACCACTGTCCGGTTGGCATCCGCCTGGCAGTATAGGCATCCTTCCAGACTGGTCATCATTCTCTTACAATGAATATGGAGCTATTTTAAATTTTTCTTTATTTCTTAGCTAACTATTTGTATCAGCTTGGCAAACAACTTTTTAGCTAGAATTTCACTAATTATGAATAAAGCACGCACATCACTCTTATCGGTACTACTGTTCGCATTCTCTTTTTTTGTGGTCCATGATTACATCATAACAGAGATCGATGCAGATACCCAGTATGAGCTCTGCTATATGGATATCGACAAATCAGTGATCGATCTTCCTTCCCAGATCCACGACCATATTCACCTTCTCAGTGCTGCCCCTGAGATAACACAAAAGATGTTGCCTGATCTTAAAATATTGACGCTACCTCTTGTAAGTTTGAACACACTCTACACTACGATTCACCCTACACCACACCGTCCACCCCTCTCTTAACCTTTTACACACTACTTAACAGTAACAACTGTTAAAACTATCGCCAGCAGGCATAACAACAAAGGTTATCTATGAAACATCTATTACTATTTTTATCACTGTTGTCAGCCCTTAAAGCAGACACAAACACACTTCAAGCGTATCTCAACGCAGTAACATCGTCACCAGCGGCCAAGATCATCACCGCTGAAGCGCACTCTAAAAATGCCAAAGAACGTATTCAAGGCCAAAGCACAGGCTATTTTCTCAATGGGGAACTCGACTATGCAGCAGAAAAAAACAGTGACAGAGACGCTGTAGAGTTTCATGTCTCTGTCGAAAAGCAGCTCATCCTTGGAGATGGAGACCGCTTTGTCGATGCCCTTGAACTCTCAATGGAAAACCGCAAACACTTTAAAGTCAACCAGTTAAAGGCCCTGGTCTATGAGCACTATATCGACACCTGTACCTATAAAGAGAAAGCCGGGTTGCTTGAAGATGCCAAAGAACGCAATATCAAGCTGACTCAGCTTATCGACGAAGGGGTCAAGGGCGGAGAGTTCGATCGCAGTGCCCTGCTGAGAAGTGAAGTGGTGGTTCAGAAACTGCAACTGCGCATCAGAGCACTGCATGCACGTTATTATGAAGCACTTCAACAGCTAAGACTCTTTACAAACAAAGAGGGTAAACCCCTCTGTCAGGACCTCCCTTATGAGGTCACCACTATTGAAGATATAGAATCAAATGCCCTCTTGTATCAGTATCTCCGAAGTGAGATAAGTACGGCACAGGCCCTGGAAAACTTTCAGGGAACGACACTGCAAAATATCACTGTCGGTGTGGGGTACGACAATGA
>JALWKG010000109.1 GCA_027081565.1 Helicobacteraceae bacterium | reverse complement strand
CAAAAACTTTTAAACAGGTGGAGAAGCAGTCTTAAACACAGGCTGTATTGAAGTGTGTTTGTGCCTCTATAGCAAAAGTGTTAGAGCAAGTGTTTTCTGCCTGTCATTATAGAGTCGGTTAGGTCTTATGATATTACGTTAAACTGTCTCTCTTGTCACTACCATGATTTTCTATGGCACTGTCAAGTAATGCAGAGTTAAAGGCTTTTTGATACGTTTTTATCTTATGATAGAAAACTCCAAAAGTAATTAAAGCGGTGGCGTCATAAATGTGAATAGGATGAGTGTTTTCATCTAAGATGTAGGGTAATACAAAAATTCTAAACAGTAATAAAATTCCAAATATTGCTATTTGAACATAATCCTGTGTCTCTACCAACTGATTTTGGTTTTTGTCCCAAAATATGTTTGATGTCATACTCCTTTCGATCGCTCCGAGACCAATCCCTACAAAGAAGTACAAAATATAGTAAAAAGGGATGTTATAGTGAAAGGAGTCGTAGATAACACTGATAAATATTGAAATGAGGATCAGTACGTAAAATTTTCTCTTTGTACGGATCTTTTTAGTCTGTAACTGTGCTTTGATTTTTCTGTGTGACATCTGAAACCTTTTCACTCGCTAAGAATTTTAACACAACATTATGATTTTTCCATTCCAGCTCAAATAGACTAAAAGAGCTGATGATGAAACACTTGGATTAAAGTGTGTAGTAAATCCTTCATAGATGAGACTTGGTGTGTCATAAAGTTACATCATACATACAAGAAGGCAGAGCAAACCTATAGTATTCTCCTAGAGTAGGCATATCTTTGTACTTGTAGCATTTATACACAGTGCTAAAATAAATATGTTTACTTTTGTAACACCCGTCTTTTTGTTTGGTAAAACTTAGTTATAATTTACAAAATTTTTAAACAAGGGTTATACATGGCTTTTTTAGAAGACTACAAAGCACACGTTGCTGAGCGCGAAACTTTAGGCGTACCTCCACTACCATTGACTGCTGAGCAGACAGCAGAGTTGATCGAACTGATCAAGGCTGATTGTACTGATGAGCTACTTGACCTTTTAACAAACCGTGTTGCACCAGGTGTTGACGATTCTGCTTATGTAAAAGCTGCATTTTTAAATGACCTTGCACAAGAGAACCATAGTGTTGCTTGTATTGCTCCTGAAAAAGCAGTTGAAATGCTAGGTATGATGCTTGGTGGTTACAACGTTAAGCCTCTTATCGATGCACTCTCTTCTAAAAACACTGCTGTTGTTAAAGCTGCCGTTGCTGCACTTAACAAAACACTTCTTGTTTATGATGCATTCAACGATGTTGAAGAACTTCACAAGGCTGGAAACGCTGCTGCGACTGAAGTCATGACTTCATGGGCAAATGCTGAGTGGTTTACACACAAGCCTGCACTAGCAGAAGAGATCACTTTAACAGTATATAAAGTACCTGGTGAGACAAACACAGATGATCTTTCTCCAGCATCTGAAGCGTTTACCCGTTCAGACATTCCATTACACGCTAACTCTTTTCTTGTTAACAAGATGGAAAAGCCATTAGAGACAATCGCAGAACTTAAGAAAAAGGGTCATCCTATCACTTACGTTGGTGATGTTGTTGGTACAGGAAGTTCACGTAAGTCTGGTGTTAACTCTGTTCAGTGGCACATGGGTGTTGACATCCCAGGTGTTCCTAACAAGCGTACTGGTGGTGTTGTTCTTGGTGGTATCATCGCGCCTATCTTCTTTGCAACATGTGAAGACTCTGGTGCACTTCCACTTGAGCTTGATGTTTCTAAAATGGAAACTGGCGACGTTGTAACGATCTACCCTTACAAAGGTGAGGCACATAAAGATGGCGAGTGTATCGCTACATTTAAGCTTAACCCTAACACGATTACCGACGAAGTACGTGCGGGTGGTCGTATTCCATTGATCATTGGTCGTGGTCTGACTTCTAAGGCACGTGGTGTTCTTAGTCTTGGTGCTTCTGACGCATTCCTGACTGCGGAGCAGCCTGCTGATACTGGTAAAGGTTATACACTTGCACAGAAGATGGTAGGTAAGGCTTCTGGTCTTGCTGGTGTCCGTCCAGGTATGTACGTTGAGCCAGAGATGAGTACTGTTGGTTCTCAAGATACAACAGGTCCAATGACACGTGATGAGATCAAAGAGCTTGCAGCACTTGGTTTCAATGCTGACTTGGTACTTCAGTCTTTCTGTCATACAGCGGCTTATCCTAAGCCATCAGATGTCATCATGCACCACAAACTTCCTGACTTTATTGCAAACCGTTCTGGTGTTGCGCTACGTCCGGGTGATGGTGTTATCCACTCATGGTTGAACCGTATGGTTCTTCCAGACACAGTAGGAACAGGTGCTGACAGCCATACACGTTTCCCTCTGGGTATCTCTTTCCCTGGTGGTTCTGGTGTTGTTGCATTTGCAGCGGTTACAGGTTCTATGCCTCTTACGATGCCTGAGTCAGTTCTTGTACGTTTCTCAGGAGAGATGCAACCCGGTATCACACTGCGTGACCTTGTAAACGCTATTCCTTATGTTGCGATCCAAGAAGGTCTCTTGACGGTTCCTAAAGCGGGCAAGAAGAACATCTTCGCTGGTCGTATTTTAGAGATCGAAGGACTTCCTGATCTTAAAGCGGAGCAGGCATTTGAGCTTTCTGATGCATCTGCTGAGCGTTCTGCTGCGGCATGTACAGTACTTCTTAACACAGCACCTGTTGAAGAGTACCTTAAGTCAAACGTTACACTTCTTGAAGCGATGATCGAAGATGGTTACGAAGACAAAACAACTTTAGCACGTCGTGTAGGTAAGATGAAAGAGTGGTTGGCAAACCCATCACTAATGAAACCAGATCCTGATGCAGAGTACGCAGCAGTGATCAACATTGACCTTAACACAATTACTGAGCCTATCCTTGCTTGTCCTAATGATCCAGACAACGTGAAACTGCTTTCTGAAGTTGCTGGAACAAAGATCGATGAAGTATTCTTAGGTTCTTGTATGACAAACATCGGTCACTACCGTGCGGCGGGTGAAGTGATGCGTGGAGAGACTGAAAATGCAGTTGAGAAGTTCTGGATCGTTCCACCAACTCGTATGGATGAGCAGCAGCTTATCAACGAAGGTTATTACGATGTCTTTAAAGAGATCCAGGCACAGACTGAGGTTCCAGGTTGTTCACTCTGTATGGGTAACCAGGCGTCTGCACGTCCTAACTCTACAGTGTTCTCAACATCAACACGTAACTTTGACAACCGTCTAGGTAAGGGCACTCAAGTCTATCTTGGTTCTGCCGAGCTTGCTGCGGTATGTTCTAAGCTTGGTCGTATTCCAACACCAGCTGAGTACATGGATATCGTTCCTGGCAAGATCGAAGGTAAAGAAGACAAGATCTATAAGTACCTTAACTTTAACGAGATCGACGGTTATCATCTTGAGGAGCGTAAAGCTGCTGAAGAAAAATATGGTGTTACTGTTAAACCAGTATAAGTTAAACCACTTTTTTAAAGGTATGGCCTTTGCCATATCTTTTAGCTCTACACCCTGCTGACAGACACTGCTTTTCCTCCAACAAAACTTGCATTTTCCATACTATATAGCTATGATATAAGTAAAAAAAATGGACATCAATGAGATCTATTGCTATTTATACTATTTTACTTGCCCTTTTAGTGGGTTGTTCTGAGCGAGAGCCTGAGCATCTTATTATCTACGAAAAGACACTTCCTTCAAATAATGGACTCTTTTATAAAGAGTGCGGTTTTTTAGATGACACAGGATGTGTAGATGAAAATGAGTATGTCACACTTTTTCCCTCTTATGCTTTTAGAGACAGTAACAGAAGTGAGATCGTTTTAAAAATACGGGGTTGGATCTATGAGTCCGATGCTAATTTTGCAATGCGTTTTACCTTTTTATCACTGCTAGAGATACGGATCGATGAGAATGTGACTGAACCTGCTGATATAGAGAAACGTATTGATCCCTTTTTAACACAAAGTGAGTCTGGTGAGGAGATCAGTGTACAGATTGGGAATGACTTTTATGACTTGAGACCCTCTTTGAGTTCTGGAAACTTTGAAGGTGAGATCCGTATGAATGAAAATGACTATTTGAACGTTTTAGAGACCCAGGAAAATAATAGTTCATTAAAGTACCGTGTGATATTGACAGAAGATGATTCTCGTATCATTGAAGGTTCACTACCTCTGATCGCTGAAGATACTACTCTGGTCATCTCTGATGTGGATGACACGATCAAGATCTCCGAAGTCTACATCTCTGAGTCAAGACTCTTGGCCAACACCTTTTATAACACACCTAAACCTGTACCTGGTATGGTACAAGGGTATCAGGATATCAAAGAGCAGTATGTGGATGTGAACTTCTTTTATGTCTCCGGGAGTCCCAAGCAGTTGTTTGACAGCATTGAAAGCTTTATAACAGAGAGTGGCTATCCTGAGGGTGCGGTCTATCTTAGAGAGTTTGTCCTGAGTCCTGTAGCCTCGGAGTTATATGACTTTTTTGATGCGAATGCCTCTTATAAACATAAGGTAGAGGCGATCACAAGCATTATAGATGATTTTCCTCTTGCCAATGTGATGTTACTAGGAGATACAGGAGAGAAAGACCCTGAAGTCTATAGCTATATTCAAAAGCAGTATCCGAGTCAGGTAAAAACAGTCTATTTACAAAATGTGAGTGATGAAAACCTGACCAACAGCAGGTTTAATGGTCTATTTGACACTTCTACAGCAGAAGTACAACTTCTTGAGCGTGTTGTAGAGTAGAGGGTAGGTTCTTTAGTCTTTGATGATATCAAAGTCTAAAGGGATCTCTGCTTTAAAACGTTGGTCGTCGATCTTTTGGTTGATCTTCTCTTGAGTAAAGATAATGCTGACTTGGTTGTCAAAAGTGTCACTGAAGTGGATCGACTTTATCTTTTTGCCTGAGAGGTAGATCTCATACTCTTTTTCATGGTACATTGCTATATAATGCTCTTTTGAGACCTTGGTTGCAGAAGATAAAATAGCAAGGATATCGATACTGTTGTCGAGCTTTTTGATGATGGCCTGTTCGAGTTCAGGTTCTACAACCGTGACCACTTTATCAACGATGTAAACACTCTTTTCTATAGGCTCTACATAGTGCCATTTTGCCATGCTTGGACGTTTTGCCAACATGTTGCCTTTATAGGTCAAAGTACTATTTTTATCATCGGTGATGGTCTGTGTAAAGTCAGCTTGCATGGTTGTCATGCTCTCGCCAATAGCAAAGAGGGATGTACTCAGAAGTAGGGTACTAAAAAGTAAACGCATTTATATCCTTTTATTTATCATTGAGATTATAACGGAAAGTGGTAACATTTTTCATTAATATTGTTTAATATAAAGATACTTTTGCTACCTCTATCGATGGCTTTCATAAAAAGTATAGTATTGCTAAGATATAATCCTAGCGAATATAGAGCACCTCTAAAAACTTTAGCCCGTTACAGACCAGACCTAAACATCTTAGATGCTACCAACAGTGTAGCTAGGTTGGACTAGTTTTTAGTGGTTCCCTACACTCAAATCTCAATTTAGAAGATGGACAATAAAACCATGATTCAAACAGCTTTCGGAAAAATATTCGGTACACAAAACGATAGAGAACTTAAAAAATATAAAAAGCGTGTCAAGCAGATCAACGCTTTAGAAGAGCAGTATGCAGCACTAAGTGATGAAGAGTTGCAAGCAGCATTTGCAAAGATCAAAGAGGTCGTTCTTGCAGAAGAGAAGACGTTGGACGATGTCTTGGTAGAATCTTTTGCTATGACACGTGAAGCGAGTAAACGTACCCTCAACATGCGTCACTATGATGTGCAGATGCTGGGTGGTATGGTTCTTCATGAAGGACGTATTGCTGAGATGAAGACAGGTGAGGGTAAGACATTGGTCGCGACACTGCCTGTTGTGCTCAATGCTATCAAAGAGAAGGGTGTACATGTTGTCACTGTAAACGACTATCTTGCTTCTCGTGATGCAAAAGAGTTGGAGCCTTTATATAATTTCTTAGGTCTAAGTGTTGGAACTATCCTGGAGACAGGACATGATCCTATGGCAAAGATCGCTGGATATCAGGCTGATATTACCTATGGTACTAACAACGAGTTCGGTTTTGACTACTTACGTGACAACATGAACTTTTCCAAAGAACAGATGGCACAACGTGGGCATCACTTTGTTATAGTTGATGAAGTAGACTCCATTTTGATCGATGAAGCACGTACACCACTGATCATCTCTGGTCCGGTAGAACGTACTCTAGAAAACTACGAGCGTGCCAACAAGGTCGCTTTAGCGATGGAAAAAGATGTCGACTTTACGGTTGATGAAAAAGACAAGATCGTCTTGACTACAGAAGAGGGAATCGCCAAAGCAGAGAAGCTTTTTGGTGTTGAAAACCTATATGCTATTGAAAATGCAGGACTCTCTCATCATATGGACCAAGCATTAAAAGCGAACTACCTTTTTGTTAAAGATGTTGATTATGTTGTCAACAATGGTGAAGTTGTGATCGTTGATGAATTTACTGGTCGTTTGAGTGAGGGACGTCGTTTTTCAGAAGGTCTGCACCAAGCGTTAGAAGCAAAAGAAGGTGTTGTCATTAAAGAAGAGACACAGACCCTTGCCGACATTACTTTCCAAAACTACTTTAGAATGTATGACAAGTTAGCAGGTATGACGGGTACAGCACAAACAGAGGCGACTGAGTTCTCTCAGATCTACTCACTTGATGTTGTCTCTATCCCAACCAATGTTCCTGTTATACGTGATGATCAAAATGATCTTATCTACAAAACAGAACAGGAGAAGTTTGATGCGGTCATTGCTGAGATCAGAGAACTTTCTAAGGTAGGACGTCCGGTTCTTGTTGGTACTGCCTCTATCGAGAAGTCAGAACTGCTGCATGAACTGCTCAAAAAAGAGAAGATCGCTCACACAGTACTTAATGCAAAGAACCATGAACAAGAGGGTGAGATCATTAAAAATGCTGGTGTCAAAGGTGCTGTGACCATCGCTACCAACATGGCAGGACGTGGTGTCGACATTAAGATATCTGATGAGATCAAAGATCTTGGTGGTCTCTGTATTATTGGTACTGAGCGTCATGAAAATCGCCGTATTGACAACCAGTTGCGTGGTCGTGCCGGTCGTCAGGGTGATCCAGGAAGTTCACGTTTCTATCTCTCACTAGAGGACAGTCTTCTTCGTATCTTTGGAAGCGATCGTATTAAAAGCATCATGGAGCGTTTAGGTGTTGAAGATGGCGAATACATTGAATCCAAAATGGTGACACGTGCGGTAGAAAAAGCACAGAAAAAGGTGGAAAACCTTCACTATGAAGGGCGTAAAAACATTGTTGAATATGATGATGTTGCCAATGAACAGCGTAAGATCGTCTATAAGTTCAGAAATGAACTGCTTGATGATGAATATGACATCAAAAGCAAGGTCGAGATGATCCGTGCTGAGTATGTAGAGATGATCCTGCATCGTGCCAACATCTTTGATGGTGGTACTCGTGAAGATTTTGACATCGAACGTTTGGCCCTTAATGTCAAAGAAGAGTGTAATCAGGATCTTGAGCTTGCCAGTTTAGAGGCAATAGAGTATGAAGAGCTTTTGGAAGCTGTTGAGGAACAACTCAAGAGCGCTTATGAAGAGAAGATGTCACAGGTACCAGAAGATGTACAACGCTCTATAGAGCGTGAGATCTACCTTAAGACACTTGACAAATCATGGAGAGACCACCTTTACCAGATGGACTCTATGAAGACGGGTATTCGTCTACGTGCTTATAACCAAAAAGATCCTCTTGTTGAGTATAAAAAAGAGAGTTATAACCTCTTTACCGAGTTGGTTGAAGAGATCAAGTATGAGACGATTAAGACACTTCAGATCATCCAGTTTACTATGCAAAATCCTGAAGAAGAGGCTGCTGAACTTGCTCGCCAAAAAGAGATAGAGCAAAAACAGTTAGAGATGCAGATGCAACTGAACCATCAAGATAGCGAAGAGCCTCTTGTTTTAGACAAAAAAGTTGCACGTAACGACCCATGTCCTTGTGGATCTGGTAAAAAATATAAAAACTGTTGTGGCCAGAGTGGTCCTAAAAAAGGTGCTTTCGCAACTGCAAATGCCTAAACAATCTATCGTCTCTTATCTTGTCAAGCGCTTTTTGCGTTTTGACAAGGACCAACCTTTTATCTTTCTTTCTGCTCTCTTAGCCTTTACCGGTATTGCTGTCGGGGTTATGGTCTTAGTCGTTGCTATGGCTTTGATGAATGGTTTTGATAACGAGTTCAAAAAGAAGTTGACGGTGATGAACTATCCGTTGACCATCTACCCCCGTTTTTACGGTTCTGTCAATGAAGATCTCCTTTTTGATTTGGAACAAAAATTCCCTGAGCTTGCTATGAGTCCTTATGTGACCTCTTCTGTTATTGCAAGAAGTGGCAGCGTGTTAGAGGGTGGATACCTTTTTGGTGTTGATTTTAAGTATGAAAAACGTGTTAACAGTGTGTTAAAAGAGGCATTAGGTGAAGATGTCCCTAAAAAGTTTGAAGTGGTTATTGGTAAGTCCCTAAAAGATGAGTTTGATCTTTATATTGATGACAAACTCATCTATATCTTTACAGAGATGAACCCAGGTGGTCTTGCTGTTACGCCTAAACTAAAACGTTTTAAGATCAAGGGAATCTTTGACTCTGGTCTTACAGCTTATGACAAGGCCTATGCCTACACCACCATGGAGTCCATGCAGAAAATCATGCATCTGCCACTGAACCAATACGATGGTATTCATATCTATTCCGAACATCCACAGGAGATCATAGACTCTATCCGCGCAGTACTTCCAGTGGGTGCCAATATCAAAGGGTGGTGGCAAGACAACATGAACTTTTTTGCAGCCTTGGAGCTGGAGAAACGCTCTCTTTTTATAGTGTTGATGTTGATCATCTTGATCGCTGCCATTAATATCATCTCGTCTCTTCTGATGACGGTGATGAACCGACGAAGTGAGATAGCACTGCTTATCTCTTTAGGTACTTCTGCAAGTGAGATACGTCGTGTCTTTCTTGCATTAGGTATTGTGATCGGTATTGGCGGTATTTTTACGGGAGCACTTTTAGGTTTGAGTGGTCTGTGGATTTTAAGCACCTTCGATCTAGTGACCTTGCCTGCTGATGTCTATCCGACCTCCAAGTTGGCACTTGACCTGAGTATGGTGGATTTCTTTTCAATTATGGGCGGGGCATTTGTGATTGTGTTACTGTCGTCTTGGTATCCTGCGAAAAAGGCCAGCGAGGTTGATGTCCTAACAGTCCTGCGCAACGAGTAGAAAGTCTCATCTGCAGCACGATTTGCACTTCAGCGCACCACTCGACGCACAGCAGTGCGCTTTCGGGATTGCTTCAGCACAACTCGCACTACACCTGAGACTTCTACAAGTACAGTAACTTTTTAAGATGAGCTACTGCTATCTATTCACTATTCACTATCGCTCATGCTCTTGATCTGTGAAATTTGCGTAATCTGTTGATCAGGACCAACAGTCCAATGCATGGATGGGAATAAATCCCGTATCGTACAAACGCTCTTGTAGTGACATTTTTTACTTTTTGCTCTTTTTAGTTTTTTCCTCTTTATTCTTCTGGGCGTTTTCTATGGACTGTTTGGCTTTGTCTACGTAGTGTATAGGGAAGGTGAGGGTTCTGAAGAGGATGTTGAACGAACCGACACCTATATCCTTGGCCAAGGTGTTTTTAACCACTGGGTTATCCATAGGGCCTTTAAGCGTCATAGTGGTTGTGACAGTGTCTTCTTCTTTTCCTACCAGGATATAACCAAGTAGCGGGATCTTGGAGAGATTACTGGTGGCTTCTGTTACCAGTGAGGTCTCAAAGTCGACAGTTTGTGACTCTGTATCGATGGTACCTTTACCAAAAAAGTTCAGTTCAGGTGTATTGATATGGAAACCCTCTACATCCATAATATGGTTTTCATAAACAAATTTGGTATAGCCCTCTGTCACTTTTAGACCCTTGGCATTATAGTGCGGCAGTGAGAAGGTGACCAGGGCAGGGATGGTATTAATAAGAGCAAACATATTGTTGATTGCTTTGTAATCTTTAATGATGGTGTCTTTAACCCGTATGATGCCTGTGAGCTTCTCTGG
Organism: Helicobacteraceae bacterium; assembly: GCA_027081565.1. Lineage (GTDB taxonomy): Bacteria > Campylobacterota > Campylobacteria > Campylobacterales > Sulfurimonadaceae > Sulfonitrofixus. Next base: position 10,995 of record JALWKG010000109.1, on the reverse strand, counting down.
TTTGCCTGAAATGTAGAAACTAACCTCTCCGCCTTTAAACTCAGAGAACTCGGCGAGACTGCTCATAAAAGTGTCGTCAAGGTGGTCTCCATAGATGTAGATCTCATGCTCATCATTAAACTCTAAAACGGCACCACCATTTTTTCCATGAACGAGTTGTGCTTTAAGGTCACTATTTTTGTATTGTAAATAGATCTTGTCTGCAGGTGCACGTCTGTATTTATTGACATATAAAAAACTGTCTGAAAGTTCCATGGTGATCTTGAAGTTAGACTTATCTTTTTTCTCTTTTTCATCTGTTGGATGTTCGTTTATAAAGTCAAAAACAGGAAAAATACTTACACCAACTTTATTTGCTTTGATATCTAAAGAATTATGGTCGAGTTTGACATTAATGTCATCATTGACATAGACATCTAAGAGACCATCTTTGAACTTTCCTGAAAATTTAATATGCTCGAATGCTTTATTCTTTTTGACTAAGATAGGATAAGGGTAGGGGAAATATCCATAAAGAGAGATGCCATTCTCTTTAAACTTGGATCGAAGATAAATAGAACCCGAGGTGATATTATACTCCTGAAGCAGTGGAGAGTAGGTAGAAAGTAGCTTTATGTTTTTGATCCCCATATTCCAACCACTATCATGCAGTGTAAATTTAAGGTTAAAGATTGGGACTTCTATAAGGTGCTCAAGCTTTTTGGGGTGGATATAGATCTTGATATCTTTTTTGATCTCCAACAGAGGTGTTTCGCCTAAGGATGACTGTAGCGCTTGAAGTGTGATCTTCCCACTTCCATCAGAAAAGTTATATTTACCGGTTATGGTTGACTCTGCCACATCTTCTACATCTATATGTGCTGTATGGATCAGAAGGGTCTTCTCTTTATAGGTGAAAAAAGAGGGTTTTAAAATAAAATTACTTTTATGAAACTTCCAACTAGAAGGCTGCATGGACTTAATGTGCAGTGCATCAGTATAGACGATGGAAAATGAGGTGTTGGTACTGTCAAAACTCAGTGCATTGTCTTGAAACTTGAGCAGATCGACCATGAGATGGGTTTGCAGTTCTTTGATATTGAAACGGCCCGAGACATAAGCCTGTGCCATCGAGTTGACATTTATTAAGGTTGCGGGAATGTGCCCACTCAGTGTAGTAAATGAGAAGGGTGCAATAATAGATTCAATAGAAATTTCCTTCTTTCCAAAAGTCCAGTGACTTTTAGGTAGGACTACACGGTCATTTTTTGGGTTCATTATATAGTTAAAATGCAGTGGATGTTTTATTGAAGCAGAGAAAAGAGTCTCACCTTTACCAAAATGAAGGTGGTTGAGATCAATATCAAAATCTCCCGTTTCTGAGACGGGATTAAATTTACCGTGAACGTCAACATTGATGGCATCATCAAGCAGTGTGGCATTAAGATTATAGATATCAACATCGGTGTTGTTTAGATTTACTTTGACATTTTTTACGGCGATGTCAGTGTTAGAGAAGTTGAAAACTGATTTTTGAGTAGTAAATCCGCCATTAGCAGTGACAATAATATCTTGCAATGTGATCCAAATAGCCAGTTTGACATTGGTCTTTCCTGACTTTTGATAAAAAGGAAGTGCTATGTTATAACCTTTTAACCACGCAATGAGTTCAGGGTTAATAGTAGCGGAAGTGTCTACATCGACTGTCAAAAGGGGGTTGGAAGGATGTTCAAAATCTATCTTGACCCAGGTAGTCCCTCCTGGCTCACCATAAAATGTACCATTTCGAGGATAGACATAAAGAATCCTGTCTTTAAATGCCAGATCCACTTTAGGTGCATGTGCAGGCTCAAAACCAGGGGCAAACATATAGTCAACACCTTGGTAACATGCTTTTATATCTATTGTGTCCAAGATAGATATAGGATCATCATAGAGAAGTGTGCCTCGCATATACTCAATGTTGAGTTCGTCACCTACGAGGTAGTCAGCGATCCACGGCTCGATCAATGGGCCTAAATTAAAGACTTTGACGAGAGGGTCTATATCTTTGGTGATGGGTTCACTGTTTTTACTCCAAAACTTCAAAGACTCTCTGTCTGCCAACAAAAGTATATGTAAAGGAAGCACATCAGCAAGGGTTGTGTTGATGTCACCATACAGGTGGTGTACATTGGTATCGGCGACGAGGGTACCGCTGAGGGTGGTTTTGGTCGAACTTTCTGATAGTTCTTTAATATGTACCTTGAAAATATGGTCATTCATGTCAATTGTAGCGACTAACTTGAGGGTAGGCCCATGGAGTTCGACATAACCCTTATGGTGTTCACTGTAACTAAAAGTAGCATTGACGTCGTTGACTACAATACGACGGACTTGAACATCAGAAAAGAGTGAGTTGAGAAGGTGAACTTGTTTGAGTATTTTTTTAGCATCAATACTCTTAAAATTGAACTTGTTTTGAGTGTTACTTTTTGTAATTTTAATAGAATCGATATTAACAGCAATCTTTTCATCCCACTTTATGTATAATTGCTCGATTTGTAGACCGGGCAAGATAAGTTTGTCTAATTTCAGACCAATATGCAAAGTAAAATAGATTGAGAATAAAATGATAAATACAAGAATTAACAAGTCAATGATGATAGAGTGGACTTTTGAGATAGTCTTTATAATTGTGGTGTCGTTCATGTACTACCTAAACTTAGGTCTAACGACCTCAAAAGTGCTATATGTGCCTCAAGGCTCAATAACAAAGATTATAACACACCTACAGAGAGAAAATGTTGACGTTTCACCTATAGATGCCTTTTTAATGCGTTTTATAGGGATGCCACAGCAGGGCTGGATCAATATCGGCGCCACACATCTGAACCATGCTGACTTTTTAAAGCGACTCTCTACGGCTAAAGCTGCCATGAAAAATATTACATTGATACCAGGTGAGACAACCTATATCTTTTTACAGCAGATGGCAGAAAAACTGGATCTTGATCATAAGACACTTTTAAAAGAGTTTAAAACACAGTCTCATTTTAAAGAGGGTGCCTTAGTTCCAGACACCTATAAACTTCCAAGAGGTATTACAGAACATGATGTTATAGCACTGCTTCTTGAACGCTCTCATACCAAGCAACAAGAGTGGTCTCAAAAGATCTTTGGTACTTACAATGAAGCGAAGTGGTATAAGTACCTTACATTGGCCTCTGTGATTCAAAAAGAGGCGGCTTCTGAAAAAGAGATGCCAATAGTAGGTTCGGTCATTCAAAATCGCATTAATAAAGGGATGAAGCTTCAGATGGATGGTGCGCTTAACTATGGGAAATTTTCACACATCAAGATCACCTCCAAACGTATACGCAGTGATAAAACAGCTTACAATACTTATAAGTACAAGGGTATTCCTGACCACCCTGTCTGTAATGTGAGCCTTCCTGCCATACGTGCTGCGATCTTTCCAGCAAAGACAGATTACCTCTATTTTATGAAAAACAAGCAGGGCAAACATGATTTTACACGTTACTATTCTACACATATTCGCAATATAAAGCGTGCTACTAAATGATACACAACTATTCACTTTGATGTGAATATACTGTGAATAACTAACGATTTACATTTGAAGTGTTAGAATGCCTCTATCTTAAAAACGAGGAAACTCATATGTCAAAAATCATTTGGTCGAAAATTGATGAAGCTCCGGCTTTAGCAACGTATTCTTTATTACCAATCGTTAATGCTTTTACTAAAGCTGCAGGTGTAGAAGTAGTAACTAGTGATATCTCACTAGCAGGTCGCGTTCTTGCTGTAATGGGTCTTGCAGAAGACGAACTTTCAAAGCTGGGTGAAGTTGTTCTACAACCAGATGGAAACATTATTAAGCTTCCAAACATTTCTGCATCTGTCGGTCAACTTAAAGACTGTATCGCTGAACTTCAGGGGCAGGGTTACGATATCCCTGATTATCCAGAAAATCCGGCAAATGCTGAAGAAGAGACGATACAGGCTAAATATAGCACTTGTCTAGGTTCTGCAGTTAATCCTGTACTACGTGAAGGTAACTCTGATCGTCGTGCTGCTAAAGCAGTTAAGAAATATGCTCAAAACCACCCACATCGTCTTAAAGCATTCCCAGAAAACGCTAAGTCATATGTAGCACACATGGCAGGTGACGGAGACTTTTACGGTAACGAGAAGTCTGTCACTATGGATAAAGCTCAAAAAGTAACGATCGCACTTAATGGTAAAGAACTTGCTACGATCGATGCACTGGACAAAGAGGTACTTGATGGTACATATATGTCAGTTGCAAAGCTTAAAAACTTTATTGCTCAAACGATTGAAGATGCTAAGAAAAACGGTGTTCTATGGTCTATCCACCTTAAAGCAACGATGATGAAGATCTCTGACCCTATTATGTTCGGTCATGCGTTTACAGTGTTTTTCGCTCCAGTATTTGAAAAATATGCAGATACATTTGCAGAATTAAAAGTAAACCCTAATCAAGGTATGTCAGACTTAGAGAAGAAGATCGCTGGTCACGCTCAAGAAGCTGAGATCAAAGCAGCATTCCAAGCTATTGTTGAGTCTGATAACCCAGAGATCGCTATGGTTGACTCTGACAAAGGTACAACTAACTTTAACGCTTCTAACGATGTTATTATTGATGCTTCTATGCCAGTTGTAGTACGTGAAGGTGGTAAGCAGTGGAACCGTAACGGTGACGCAGTAGAGTGTGTTGCTGTTGTTCCTGACAGTACTTACGCAATGTTCCATGCTGAAATGGTAGCGGACTGTGTTAAAAATGGTCAGTACGATGTTACAACTATGGGTTCAATGGCTAACGTTGGTCTTATGGCACAAAAAGCAGAAGAGTACGGTTCTCACCCAACAACATTTGAGCTTGCTGAAGCTGGTAAAGTAACTGTTACTGCTGAAGATGGTACAGAGTTAATGGCATTTGACTGTGAAAAAGGTGATATCTGGAGAATGTCTCGTGCAAAAGACATCCCGATCAAAGACTGGGTACGCCTAGCAGTAGAACGTGGTCAGATCGAAAAAGTGCCTGTTATCTTCTGGTTAGATGAAAACCGTGCACACGATGCTGAGATGATCAAAAAAGCGAAGACTTACCTTGCAGACCTAGACACTACAGGTCTTGATATTCAATTTATGGATGTTACTGCTGCAACACGCTTCACAAACGCACGTGTTCGTAAAGGTGAAAACACTATCGCTGTTACAGGTAACGTTCTTCGTGACCACTTGACAGACATGTACCCAATTCTAGAGCTGGGAACATCTGCTAAGATGCTTTCTATTGTTCCATTGTTAGCTGGTGGCGGTCTTTATGAGACTGGTGCTGGTGGGTCTGCTCCTAAACACGTTGATCAGTTCCTTGCTGAAGGTCACCTTCGTTGGGATTCACTAGGTGAGTTCTTAGCACTTGCTGAGTCTTTACGTTTCTTGGGTGCAAAGCACTCTGATTCAAAACTTGCGGCACTTACTGCAGCACTGGACGTTGCAAATGATGGTTACCTGTCAAACGACAAGGCACCTTCACGTAAATGTTGTGAGCCGGATAACAAAGCGTCTCACTTCTATGTAGCACAGTACTGGGCAGAGGCACTTTCAAAAGGTGCTGATGCTGAACTTGCTGCCAAGTTTGCTCCAGTTGCAAAAGAACTTGCTGAAAAAGAAGAGCAGATTATTTCTGAGCTTCTTGCAGCAGAAGGTAAACCACAGGACATTGGTGGTTATTTCCATCCAGACGATGCTAAAGCTGAAAAAGCAATGCGTCCATCTGCGACACTAAACGCAATCATCGACGCTATCTAGTGTTGACTCCCAAAGGGTTCGCCCTTTGGTCCCTTCTACTCAGTAATGAGACATTAAAACATTAACTTTCTCTTTTTAGCTAACTATAGCTAGCTAAAAACCGAGAGTTACCCAAAGGACAGATATGGCAAGTAAAGTCACAGTAATCGGTACAGGTAATTTTGGTTCAACAGTAGCATTCATCTTGGCAATGCGTGGTTCGTGTCACGAGGTTGTACTGAGAGGTCGTAACATCAACGTTGCTAAGGGTAAAGCCCTGGACATGTCTCAAGCGGCGAATGCGGCAAGAGAGCACACTGTTGTCAGAGCGGCAGAAGGCCCTGAAGATATGGCAGGCAGTAAGGTCGTCGTTATCACAGCGGGCGCACCAAGAACGCCAGGTATGAGTCGAGATGACCTTTTGACTAAAAATGCAGAGATCGTTAAAAAATATGCTCTAGAGATTAAAGAGTTTGCTCCAAATGCTATTGTTGTAGTTGTGAGTAATCCTCTTGATGTTATGACTTATGTTGCTGCTAAATATACAGGTTTTCCTAGAGAGCGTGTGCTTGGTATGGCTGGTATCTTGGATGCTGCGAGAATGGCACACTTTATCTATGAAAAACTGGGTTATGGAGCAGGGCAGATACGTGCTACTGTTATGGGTGGTCATGGTGATACTATGGTACCGCTTCCTAAGTTTACAACCGTAGCAGGTGTTCCTATTGATGACTTACTAGACTCAGAAGAGATTGGCGATATCGTTAAAAAGACCCGTGAAGGTGGTGCACAGATCGTTAACCTTCTTGGTGATGGTTCTGCATACTATGCTCCAGCGAAATCAACGGCAGTTATTGTAGACGCTATATTAAAAGATACCAATCAGATCCATTCCTGTGCATTGATGCTAGAAGGTGATTATGGCTATTCAGACATTGTCAGTGGTGTTCCTGTAATGATCAGTGAAAATGGTGCAGAGCAGGTGATCGAGATGACGCTTAAAACACTTCAAAAGACACGTTTTAAAAACTCTGTTGCTTCAGTACAAGATATGGTTGACACCTTGTATGCCAATGGGTTCTTTGATGATTTGGAGGAGAAATAAGCATGGGTAGAAAAGTAGGTATAGTTGGTGCTGGCGCCGTTGGTGCAACAGCAGCATACACACTGGCAATGTTGGGTACATGTGATGAGATCGTTCTTTTTGATATCGCAGAGGGTGTAGCTAAAGGTAAGGCGATAGATATCGCACAAGCAACGTACTATGCACCACAGGACACTTTGATTACTGCGGCAGAAGAACCAAGTGATATTAAAGATTGTGACATTGTTATTGTGACAGCTGGTGTTCCCCGTAAAGGTGACATGACCCGCGCAGACCTGTTAATGATCAATGCAAAGATCATCAAGCAAGTCGTTACCAACATCATGGAGAACTCTCCAAATGCAATCATCATCAGTGTCTCTAATCCTCTTGATGTGATGACTTATGTCATCAAGCAGATCACAGGGTGGCCAAGTAATCGCATCGTCGGTCTGGCTGGCGCATTGGATGGCTCTCGTATGGCCTATCAGATCAAGAAACTGACAGGTCTTAGTAACCGTCAGACAGGTTCTCTTGTGATTGGTGATCATGGTGAAAACATGATCCCACTACCACATAAAGTTCATGTAGGTGATGTCCCTTTGACAGAGCTTATAGACCAAAGTGAGATGGAAGGGATCATCGAACGTACACGTTTTGGTGGTGCTGAGATCGTTAAACATCTGGGAACGTCGGGTTATTATGGTCCTGGACGTGCTATTACCCATATGGTAGAGGCGATCTTAAACGACAACAAAACGGTTGTTTCATCTTCTGTTATACTGGAAGGTCAATACGGTTATGACAACGTAGCCGTTGGTGTTCCTGTTGTTTTGGGTAAAAATGGAGTAGAAAAGGTTATAGAACTTGATTTGGATGCAGAAACTAAAGAGAAGTTTGCGCTTTCAGTTAGCTCTATTAAAGATGGTATTAAAATACTGCAAGACAATAATTTTTTCGAGGAGAAATAATCAATGGCAACACGTATAGAACATGATACAATGGGTGAGATCGAAGTTCCATTAGACGCGTATTGGGCCGCACAGACACAGCGCTCGATCCAAAACTTCAAGATCGGTGAAGAGAAAATGCCGTATGAGATCACTCGTGCATTCTCTTATCTTAAAAAAGCAGTAGCACTTGTCAACAATGATCTGGGTAAACTGGATGCAGACAAAGCAAACGCTATCGCTCAGGCTGCAGACGATATGTTGGCTGGAAAACTTGATGGTAACTATCCTCTAGTAGTATGGCAGACAGGTTCCGGTACACAGTCTAACATGAACAACAATGAGGTTCTTGCAAACCGTGCTACTGAGATCCTTGGCGGCGACTTTCGTAAAGAGAAACTGGTTCACCCAAATGATGATGTTAACAAGTCTCAGTCATCAAATGACACGTACCCTACAGCACTTCATGTTGCTGCAGTTATCGCAGTTGAAGAGTCTCTTCTTCCTGCTATCGCTAAACTTAAAGGTACACTACAAGCAAAAAGTGACGCTTTTTCTGACATCGTAAAGATCGGCCGCACACACCTTCAAGATGCAACACCACTAACACTGGGTCAAGAGATCAGTGGCTGGGTCGAGATGCTTAACAAGTGTGAAAAGATGGCAAAAGACTCACTAGAGGCAGTTCGTGAACTTGCACTTGGTGGTACTGCTGTTGGAACAGGGCTTAATGCACACCCTGAACTTGGTGAAAGAGTGGCGGCAAAGCTTTCTGAGCTTACCGGTCATGACTTTATTACAGCACCAAACAAGTTCCACGCACTAACATCTCACGATGCTTTGGTCTACTCACATGGTGCACTTAAAGCACTTGCAGCAGACATGATGAAGATCGCTAATGATGTGCGTTGGTTGGCATCGGGTCCACGTTGTGGTCTTGGTGAGATCGAGATCCCTGCTAATGAGCCAGGTTCTTCTATTATGCCAGGTAAGGTTAACCCTACACAATCAGAGGCAGTGACAATGGTCGCCTGTCAGGTTATGGGTAACGATGCAACAATCGGTTTTGCAGCGTCTCAAGGTAACTTTGAGCTAAATGTTTTCAAACCAGTGATCGCTTATAACTTCTTACAGTCTGTAAGACTTCTAAGTGACTCTATCACATCGTTTAACGATCATGCAGCTGTAGGTATCAAACCGGTGAATGCCAGAATCGATCACTTCCTGCATGATTCATTGATGTTGGTAACAGCACTTAACCCATACATCGGTTATGAAAATGCTGCGAAGATTGCTAAAACAGCACACGCAAACAACTCAACACTTAAAAAGACAGCGGTAGAACTTGGCTTTTTGACGGAAGAGCAGTTTGACGAGTATGTAAAACCAGAAGAGATGATCGCGCCTAAGGCGTAGCGTTTCCATTTTAAATCAAGGAGAGTAGATGAATATTCACGAATATCAGGCAAAACAGATTTTCAAAAAGTACGGCGTTCCAACACCTAAAGGAATTATGGTAGAGAGCGTTAAAGATGCAGTTGCTGCAGCAGAACAATTAGGCGGTCCTATTTGGGTTGTTAAAGCACAGATCCATGCAGGTGGACGTGGCCTTGGCGGTGGTGTTAAACTTGCTAAGACTTTAGAAGAAGTTGAGACACTTGCTGATGAGATCCTTGGTATGACTTTAGTGACACACCAAACAGGTCCAGAAGGTAAGTTGGTTCAAAAACTTTATATCGAAGATGGCGCAGACATCAAGTCTGAGTACTATCTTTCTGTTGTTCTTGATCGTAAACTTGAAATGCCACTTATCATGGCTTCTACTGAGGGTGGAATGAACATCGAAGATGTTGCTGAAAACACTCCTGAGAAGATCGTTACGATTCCTGTTGATCCAGCAATTGGTTTCCAAGGCTTCCATGGTCGTGAACTTGCATTTGGTCTTGGTCTTACAGACAAGGCAGAGCAGGGCAACATGATCAAACTTGCTAGCAAACTTTTCAAGCTTTATATGGAAAATGATGCTGAGATGATCGAGATCAATCCATTGATCAAAACGGGCAAGGGCGAATTCATGGCACTTGACGGTAAAATGGGCTTTGATAACTCTGCTCTTGGACGTCATCCAGAGATTGCTGAGATGCGTGATCTTACAGAAGAGGACCCTGATGAAGTTGAAGCAGCTAAGTATGGTCTTTCATACGTAGCGTTGGATGGTGAGATCGGTTGTATGGTAAATGGTGCTGGTCTTGCGATGGGTACGATGGACACAATTAACCATATGGGTGGTACACCTGCTAACTTCCTGGACGTTGGTGGTTCTGCTAATGCTGAGACTGTTGCTAAAGGTTTTGAGATTATTCTTAAAAACCCTAAAGTCAAGGCTATCTTTGTAAATATCTTTGGTGGTATTGTTCGTTGTGATCGTATTGCTAACGGTATTATCGAGGCAACTAAGATCACTGACGTTAACGTTCCTGTTATCGTTCGTCTTGATGGCACAAATGCACCTGAGGCAGCAGAGATTCTTAAAAATGCAAACATTGCTAACTTAATTGTTGGTGACGATCTAGGTGACGGTGCAGCTAAAGCTGTAGCGGCAGCGAAAGGAAACTAATTTATGTCAATTCTAGTAAACAAAGATACAAAAGTAATCGTTCAAGGTTTCACAGGTAAAGAGGGTTCTTTCCATGCTGAGCAGTGTTTAGATTATGGTACAAAGATCGTTGGTGGTGTTACACCTAACAAAGGTGGTCAAACACACCTTGGTCAGCCCGTTTTCAATACAGTTGAAGAAGCTGTTAAAACGACAGGCGCTACAGTCTCTATGATCTTCGTTCCACCAGCATTTGTTGGTGACGCAGTGATGGAAGCAGCAGAAGCGGGTATCGAACTTGCAGTGATCATTACTGAAGGTGCACCGGTTAAAGACATGCAGATGGCTAAAGCTCATGCTACTAAGCACGGTATGATGACGATTGGGCCAAACTGTCCTGGTATCATCACTGCTGAAGAGTGTAAGATCGGTATCATGCCAGGTATGATCTTCAAAAAAGGAAATGTAGGACTGATCTCTAAGTCTGGTACATTGACTTACGAAGGTGCGAACCAAGTTTGTAATGAAGGTTTCGGAATTACAACAGCAGTTGGTATTGGTGGAGACCC